>CAYZQI010000003.1:70371-81673 GCA_964480455.1 uncultured Cytophagaceae bacterium | reverse complement strand
AAACAGTATTTAGCTCATCTTATCGCACAAAATCACAAAAATTGTCAAAGAATCATAAATTTAATACCATAAGCTAGGGGTTTTTATTGGTTTTGTGCTATCTTTACTTAAAGTAGTTTTTAGACAGACTAGTACAATATGGGTTAGATTGGTTTCTCTATAGTACACCGTACTATGAGCATTTGGTGATTGAGGTCAGGTTGGTGGGCAGACAGGTTGTACAGTTCGACTCATGATTGTCCCTAAGACAAAAACGGATGCAAGTCAAATTGACTTCCTTATGCCCTCTCCTGAGGAGGAGGGAAGGGGTGAGGTGGCTAAAAAGGGAAATTTGACTTGCACCCACAAAAACAGCAGTTGTAGTATTGTCTAATACTTTGGGAAACTATCCTGACACAGCCACTTTTGCCTCGAACTTGATTGGGTATTCTGAAAAAGGAAAATAACAACTGTTGCCAATATTGTCTATATGTGGAGCAAATTTGTTCTATAACTATTCAATTACTTTGTTCCTCCAAATCAAAAATAACTCCTGTTGGGTAGTTTTGGATTGATAAGTCATTGGGCAAACCACTACGGCTGCCAAGTATTTGTTCATTTGTTGGGCAAAATGACTGTGCAAAGGCGTTTTTTCTTGATTTTGCTACCTACTGTCGGGTCTAAATTGACCATCACAATTTCGTATTGAGAGTATTGTGCCATTGCTAGTCCCAGTTTTTGTCTTCAAAAACACTGCCTCAGCCCAAAATGCCCAAAATGCCCAAAACAACTGAGGCAAAACTTTGATTATGTATGTTTGCAAGTAAAGTTAATTTTGTTTAGTTTTAGCTCTAATACAAACTGTGATTGAAGGCTTATGCACGAAATAGAACCTTTTTATAACTGGGAAAAACACTACAAGGCAGAAGAAGATTTGCGCTCACCCTTCTTCGGAAGGCAATATGCTGAATATTACGAAACGACCATTTATGGCTATTACATACATCCTCAATGGGACTACATAGGCTCTGAAACGCTCTATGTAAAAATACTCTATGTTGATTATGCACTCAGATTTACAGTCATTGAGCTTTTTGGTGAATGGAATGACACCCTGCACAATGACATTATGCACCTCAAACGCTGTGTAATAGACCGACTAACACGCTACGGAATCAATCAATTTATCTTAGTAGGTGAAAATATACTCAACTTTCACGGTTCAGATGACTGCTATTATGAAGAGTGGTTTGAAGAAGTAGAAGAAGGCTGGATTGCTGCCATCAATTTTAGGGATTTTGTGCAAGAAGAATGGAAAAAATACCGTATAGATTACTACATCAACTTCGGTGGGGGACTAGAAGTCCTCAACTGGCGTACCCTAAAACCCGTCAAGTTTTATGAGCAAGTCCGAAATTATATCTTGCGAAGACTTGGCGCACCTGAAGTGATAGAGGACGCAGAAGTAGAGTAAAATTGAAGTTTGGCTTGGTATACTCGAGCACATCTATTAGCTCAATGCGTCTGTTTTATTACAAAAAAAACAACTGCACAGCTTAATATCCTGAAAAGTTAAAAAAATAATTCCCTTACGATTATTCTTAAATTAATGATAATGAGAGGGTGCAAGTCAAATTGACTTCCTTCTGCACTCTCTTGTGGAGAGGGAAGGGGTGAGGTGGTAAAAAAGGGAAATTTGACTTGCACCCTAATGAGATTATCAGAATCTTATAATTTATCGGTAGTCTCCGATTAAAGTGTGTATGCTAAAAAACGAGATGTTCCTTTGGTGCTATACATTGCAAAGGCAACCTGTGAGTAGCATTACAAAACGTAGCAGTCATTTTCCCTAGTAGGGTGTACCTCTATTCGTCTTTTTTGAGGTCTAAAAATAGCACCAATCACCTCTACTTATAAGGGGCAAGACCTTTCAGCTCATAGTCGTGCTAAGTCTTTCAATAAGAGATTTAGCACAGCGAGTTTAATCCGCCATTTCTAAAGAGTATGAAAAAAGGATTACTTCATTTCAAATGTCTCCCTCATCAATAAATCTTTTGTCAAGCATTGTAGCTTTCTGAATTTTACCCTAATTTTAAGATTTCTCCTATAATTGATTATATTTGAAGATGGAATCACAGCATACACGCCGTAATTTTTTAAAAAAAGCCTCTTTTGCCACTATGGCTACAGCAGGTGCATTGGCTACAGCTTGCCAAAGTACACCCAAAGAAAAAGTAAACCGTAACCTTACTTCTAATACAAAATATAATTGGATTTTGGTAAGTACTTGGCCTCCTAGGTTTCCTGTATTAGGAGAAGGGCTAGAAATGCTCGCAAAATGGATAGAAACTGCCTCGGCAGGGCGTATGAAAATCAAAGTGATGGGTGCAGGTGAGTTGATACCTGCCCTAGAATGTTTTGATGCAGTAAGTCAAGGTGCCGCACAAATGGCAAGTGGTGTATCTTATTATTGGGCTGGAAAACTACCCGCCGCACAGTTTTTTGCAGCCATTCCTTTTGGTATGAATGCCCAACAAATGAATGCTTGGATAATCAACGGAGGAGGGCTGCAACTTTGGGAAGAACTTTATGCTCCTTACAACATTATCCCAATGCCCGGAGGCAATACAGGTGTACAAATGGGCGGCTGGTTTAGAAAAGAAATCAATACCCTTGCCGACCTCAAAGGACTAAAAATGCGTATGCCTGGCTTGGGCGGAAAAGTATTGGCAAAGGCAGGAGGAACTGTAGTTCTCAGCCCTGGCAATGAGCTTTATACTAACTTAGAGCGGGGAATCATAGATGCTACCGAGTGGATTGGCCCTTATCACGACTATAAAATGGGCTTTTATAATGTTGCTAAGTACTACTACTACCCCGGCTGGCACGAGCCTGGCCCTATGCTAGAAATGATGGTGAGCAAAGATAAATTTGAAGCATTACCCCTTGATTTACAAGAGATTATCCGTTCGGCTGTCTATCGCCTTAGCTTGTGGACTTTGGGCGAGTTTGAAGCAAAAAACAACTTCTATCTTCAAAAAATGATAAAAGAAAATGGTGTTAAACTTCGCAAATACCCCGATGATGTGCTTGAAAAATTAAAAGGATATACCCAAGAGGTCATCAGTGAACTTACTGCAAAAGACCCTATGTGCAAAAAAGTCTATGCTTCTTTTGACAACTTCAAAGAAGGGATTAGTGAATGGGCAAACATCACTGAAAAAACATTTTATGACAGCTTAGCCACATGAAACTACTCAAACTACTTCATAAAGATATTTTGGCTTGACTGGCTGTGTCGCTTGCCTTTGCTTTATGCTATGTTTTATTGGGCTGATAAAAAACAATTTGCTTGAACTTTCATTTTAAAAGAGTATTTTAGTGCTTACGATAACCTAAACCTTTGCATGGAAGCAATTTCTATTTTTTCTTTATTTGGTGTATATATTTTGGTGAGGCTCTTCTTAGGGCATCATAAAACCAAAAGCATGAAAGATATGGAAAAATACAGGAAAGGGGTAAAACTTATCTTCAATAACCAATACACCGAAGCACACGCTTACTTCTCTGACATCATCAAAAAAGACCCACAATGTGCCATTGCTTGGGGATTCCGTGCTGAAGCTAATTACAAATTAGGGAATCATTACCAAAGCATTGCAGACAACATCCGTGCCCTTGCTATAGACTACCGCCTAGCCGACTGCTATCTCTATAAAGGAATGGCACTCTACGACCTAGAAGAATACCAAGATGCCCTCACCGAATTTGACCAAGCTGTATGGCACTTCCGCGAAAAACACCCCGAAACTTTCCGCTATCGTGGCTTGTGTTACTATGCCCTTGGCAAGAACGAAAAAGCAAAAAATGACTTCCTTAAAGCTCAAAAATTAGGAGACGAAGAAGCCAATTACTACTTGATGCAAGTTCGAAAAAAACTAGATGTATTGTAAGAAACGTTGCTAAATAGTAAATCTACTTATACTTAATGCCAATCAGTTTGTATATTTACTGTTGGAGTAGTAGATTTGATAGTAGTGATTTCTCAAAAAATGCCAGTCTTTGTCAAAATAATCCAAGAAGAATACCTTGAGAAAGTGGCAAAAGCTGATTTTAAAAGCGAATACAGCGTAGGAGAAGTCTTTGCACTGTAGAGTGCTCAGTTGGTCCATAACAGGATTGTAGCTGCTTTATTACGCTTCATAGGAAACCGCCTTGAAGGTACTGATTGCGAAAGTTTTTCCAAGCGATATACTTCAAAAACTGCCTGATTGTGAGCTATTTACTTACCCTGATGTGATGGTAGGTTGTGGAGATATACAACCAGACAGCAACAAAAGATAAGGTTTAGAGGTGCTACTTAATCCAAGCATTGTGATAGAAGTATTATCAAAAAGTGTGGCTGATTATGATAATGATAGAGATGAAAAAATGAGGTGCTATCTGGCTTTGCCTAGCTTGCAACAGTACGTCTTAATCAACAGCTAAAGTTTTGATGTTTCTACCTATCTGCGTAGCAAAGAAAATGAGTGGCTGCTCAAGATTTTCAAAGACCCATCCGAAAAAATTAAGATTGGTGATTGTGAGATAGCACTAGAAAATGTTTACAAAAAAGTGAAGTGGTGGAGAGCAACTTAAACAGATTTGGTACATTAAACTTTTGTCTTTGACTTATTTTGTCTTATCTTCCCTAACAGGGTGTCCTTTTTCCTTGATTAAATCACCTACTTGGCTCAGTATATTGAGCTTGCCTCCGTAAGTTTGCTCTAAGAGTTGTGCGGTGAAGACCTCTTGGGTAGCTCCCGAGGCAATGAGGCGTGTATTGAGCAGAAGTAGCCAATCAAAATATTTATTGACTGTCTGTAGGTCGTGGTGCACTACGATAATGGTTTTGCCTTCATCACGCATGGCTTTGAGCAGTTCCATAATCATATTTTCGGTAGCAGCATCTACTCCAGCAAAAGGCTCATCCATAAGATAGAGGTCGGCTTGTTGTGCCAAGGCGCGCGCCAAGAAAACCCGCTGCTGCTGTCCGCCTGAGAGTTGGGCAATTTGTCTTTTCAAAAAAGACTCCATACCTACTTTTTTGAGTGCATCTAGGGCGATGGCTTTGTCCTCTTTGCTGTACCGTTTAAAAAGTTGCGTAGGTTTGGCGCGCCCCATCAGCACTACATCAAGTACATTGACGGGGAAATCCCAATCGACAGAGCCACGCTGCGGTACATAGCTCACCCGCTTTCTGACTTGCTTCAGGTCTGCATCAAATATTTTTACATAGCCACTGCTCAGTGGTACTAAGCCCATCACCGCCTTAATCATAGTAGTCTTGCCAGAGCCATTAGGCCCTACTACACCAATGAGTCTGCCTTTGGGCAGGGTATAGTCTATGTTCCACAGCACAGGTTTTTGCTGGTAGGCAATGGTTACATTGTGTAGCTCAAGCACAGGATTTTCTACGTGTTGTATCATATTTTATTTTAATCCTTTGAGAATGGTGTTTACATTTGCCCTTATCATACCGATGTAGGTACCTTCTGGTGTGCCTTCTTTGCCCATAGCATCGGAGTAGAGTGTGCCACCTATTTTGAGGTTGTGTCCTTTTTCTTGGCAGGCACTTACCACAGCTTCTAATGATTTTTTGGGGATAGAGGTTTCTACAAACACCGACTTAATTTTTCGTTTTACGATAAAATCTACTAGTTCTTTAATGTCTTTCAGTCCAAATTCTGAGAGCGTAGAGATGCCTTGCAGGGCTTTTACTTCTACTTGGTAGGCTTTACCAAAATAGCCAAAAGCATCATGGGCTGTTATCAATACTCTTTGTGCTTTAGGAATGGTTTGGAGTTGTTGTTTTACCTCTTGGTCTAGCTGTTTGAGTTTTTGGAGATAAGCGGCAGTATTTTTTTTAAAATAAGCAGTATTTTGAGGGTATTTTTCTATCAGTTTTTCAGCGGCAAATTCTGTGGCTTCTGCCCAGAGTTGTACATCAAACCAGAGGTGAGGGTCGGCAGCCGTGCCTTCTTGAAGTATTTTTTGGTGTGAAATACCTTTTGCTATGGCATAGATGGGTTTTTGCTTTCCGAGTTTTTCCAATACTTCACCCATTTTTCCTTCTAGGTACAAGCCATTGTAAAAAATCACTTCGGCTTGGCGCATTTTCTCCAGGTCTTGGCGAGTAGCTTTGTAAAGGTGAGGATCTACTCCTGCACCCATGAGCGATTCTATCTTGGCACTATCTAGGGTGATATTTTTGATGATGTCGGCTATCATGCCTGTGGTAGCCAAGAGGTAGGGCTTTTGCGAGGGGGTATTTTCTTGGCTAGTTTGGCAGGCAGTCTGGGTAAGAAGCAGTAAAAAACAATAGAAAGTAAACTGTGGGTATATTTTTAGGTATAAATATCTTTTCAGCATAAAATTAATTTTGTAAAAACACTTCCACAAAATTAATTGATTTGTTGTAAAATTAAAAATTAGCTAAAAATATTTTTAGAGTAGTCTAAAAATAACTTATCTTTATTGGAGTTGAGTTATTGATAATAAGGAAAGTGCAAATTATGAGTTGTGAAATGTGATTGCTTAATTTGTCATTATCAGCAACTCATAATAAGAAATAACCGAAGTTATTCGTTGCATTTTCTTAATTCACGAAAAATGTAATTTTTGATTTTTCCTTGAGTAGTGAGATTACAGTACATAAAACTGATGGATAATGAGTGGACTTAGAAAAAACCTAAAAGTATAGGCAGTTCGGCACAGTTTTAGAAAGAATAGCTAAAAAATAAGAAACATTCCCTCCAGTACTTTGGCGATAAGTATAAAATAATGATTCATCGCCCGCAGTATTACACTTTTTTAAGAAGTGTGCCTGATTTCCTGCGTATATACATTATTAATTTTTTGTAAAACTACTGAATAGTAGCAGTTAAGTGCTTTGGCTATCAAAACACGGTAGAAATATTTACTTCATCTTCTATCATTTAAAGAATGAATTGGTTAACCCATACGCAAATCCGTAATTTTTTTACTTTTAAAAGCATCAAATCCAAATTAATTGGGGCGTTTTTATTGTTTAGCCTTTTTGTAGTAATGCTTACAGCCGTATTTGTCTGGTTTATTTTCCGTCAAAATCATCTTGATAAGCTCGGCAATCAGCTACAATATATCAGTTTTTTGCTTAACAAAGTACAACAGCAAGAGAAAAACTTCTTTCTGTTTGACCAATATGACCTTTTTTTTTACAGCAAAGGTAAAAGCAAGCACCTTACACTTCACCAAGAATACCTACAATCCACCAAACTTTCACTCAGAACGCTCAGAGACTACCCTCAGCAATACCAAGCTGCTTTTCAAGACGAAATCAAGCAGGCTTATAGCCAATTAGAAGCATACGAGTTTCTGTTTGACCAGTTGGTGTCGCAAGTAAGGTTAAGAGGATTTCAAAAATTTGGCTTAGTGGGTGAAATCCACGATTTTGTAGAAAAAATTGATGCGCAGGCCTTTATCACCACACAAACCGAGTGGCAGGCACTAAGGCGTGCAGAAAAAGATTTTCAAATTCGAAAAGAAGATAGGTATGTGCAGCAATTTAAGCAATACAACCAGCTGCTGATGGCAAGGTTAGCAAATCAAGCACTCGACCCAGAGGCAAAAAAAAATGTTTTACAACTCTTAAAACTCTACCGAATTAAGTTTATCAGACTGGTTGAAATTCATAAAGAAATAGGGCTTTATGCCAACCGAGGGCTTATCGGAAAACTTGCAGACCTCTCTCAAGAAATTACCTCTCTCACCAGTGATGTACACCGTCAGATTACTGCCCAAAATATGTTGCTCACAGCAAGACTCAAAGGTGTTTTTACCATTTTAGCCCTTATTTTTGTGGTCTTAAATGTCTTATTAGGGTATTTTGTAGTGCATAAAATGGGCAAGCCTATCAACTTACTTTCTGACTCAATTCACAAAATCATAGAGAGTGATTTTGACAAAAACATTAAGATATATGAGTCTAAGAGCAATAATGAGGTGGGGGGGATTTCAAGAGATGTGGCAAAAATGGTTGAGTTTGTGCGGCAACATTCTGACAAAATACGCCTCCAAAATGAAGAGATAGCAGCCGCTTATCAAAACGTAAAGCTTCTCAGCGACATAGGGCGCGATATTACTGCACAACTCAAAGTATCAGACATTGTCAATGTAGTATCAGCAAAGGTCGAAAACTTTATGGAAAGTGCCTCTTTTACCATTGCCATCTACAATTCAGAAAAAAAACGCTTAGAATTACTCTCCCAGCAAGTTAATCAAGAAAAACTCATTGTACGCAATAAATCAATTGAAGAAAAAGACAGCCTTGCAGTGCATTGCTTTACACAGGCTACGCCTTTGCTCATCAATGATTACCATAACCAAATACGAGAGTACTTTCCCGATGCTGTACCAGAAGAAAAAGAAAAACCCGTTTTTCAATCTAGGATTTATGTACCACTTATTTCTCTTGATGAGTGTATTGGCGTAGTGATGGTGCAGTCTTACCGAAAGCATGCCTACCAAGCCTACCACGTAGATATTTTGCAGAATATGGGCAACAACATCTCTGTAGCACTTGAAAATGCAGACATCTATCAAAAACTCAAACAGCGTAACAAACGCATTGTGGACAGTATCAGCTATGCACAGCGTATTCAAGAGGCTATGCTGCCCAGCATCAAAACCATTCAAGAGTCATTGCCAGAGTCTTTTATACTCTTCAAGCCACGCGATATAGTGAGCGGAGATTTCTATTGGTTTTGCCAGCTCGAGCCCAAGCCCATCTATGAGGAGGTAGTGGCGAGTGCAGAGGGAATACGCTCTGAGTTTAAAGGATTTCAGCCCCCTAAAACACTCATCGCTGCCATTGACTGTACGGGGCATGGTGTGCCAGGAGCGTTTATGAGTATGATTGGCAATGATTTATTGGACAGTATCGTGATTGAACACAATGTTACTAGACCCGATGAAATCCTGAACCGTATGCACCAGGGCATCAGAACAGCCATGAAACAAAAACGCAATGAAAATTCTGATGGAATGGACATTGCCCTTTGTACCATTGATTTTGAACAAGGCTACCTAGAGTATGCAGGGGCTTTCAACCCTTTGGTGGTGATTCAAGATGGAGAAATGCAAATCATCAAAGCAGATAAAAAACTGGTAGGCGTTTGGTATAGAGAAAATGAACAACGCGCCTATACCCGTCACCGCATTAAACTAGACAGACCTACCACAGTTTACATACACTCAGATGGATTTGTGGACCAGCTAGGAGGTGCAAATAAAAAGAAATTTCTCTCCAAACGCTTGCACCGCTTTCTTTATGAGATTCATCGCCGCCCTATGTTTGAGCAAAAACTATTGCTAGAAGCAAAATTGCGTGATTGGATTGGAGAGGGTACACAAAATGATGATATTTTGCTTATTGGCTTTCACCTTGAGCCTCCTAGTTTGTATGATGATTTTATCTAGAAAAGCTTAACAGCTACACTATTGCACTGATTTATATTGCTTACTTTAAAATTCCACCTTAGCAATGACTTCAAAGTAAAAACAGTTTACTGTCTAGTAAAATATTGATTATCAGATGATTACGTACTATTCCTTTGACAATACTCTTTTCAATATCCAAGCAGTAGTAGTCTTACATGAGGAAAGAAGTACGTATTTTGATACAACTGAGCCTCTAAACTATCTTCTTTAAAAAGTGTTAGGTTAAATACAATATAAGACAAATCTCTTGGAAAATGTGTTATATTTGTGTACAATTACAAAACATACCTTAGCAATGAAAATCATAAAAATAACGGTCATCTTTTTACTTCTTTTGTGCTTAACCAATACTGAGCTATGGGCGCAATGCGCTATGTGTAGGGCGTCAGTAGAAAGTAGCGCAAGCAATGGAGGTAACCTTGTCGCAGGTTTGAATGCGGGCATTATCTATCTTGCTACCATTCCCTACCTCATGATTGGTGGATTGATTTATTTTTGGTACAAATACAGCAAACGCCCTAAGATTGCTTAAATTTGTAGATAATTGTATTGAAAATCTGTCAATTATGAAAAATTACTTCAAGGTATACTCTTTCATCTTGGTTGTTGGTTTGAGTTTTCTACTCACTACTTGTGCCGATGTGCCTGGTACGAGCAGAGGGAGCATAGCCATAGATTTTAAATTAAAAGACATTTACGCACAAGCCCATCAACTCTCTGAGTACAAAGGAAAAGTAGTAATGTTACACTTTTGGACTGACTGGTGCAATGCTTGTCGTGCTGAGTTTCCAAGGATACAAGATTTTTATGCTGACTTAAAAAGTGATGATTTTGAACTATTGGCCATCAATGTAGGACAAGCTATGACGGTTTCATTAGATTTTAAAGAATCTTTTTCAGTTACTTTCCCTATGCTGGTAGATGATAAAAAAGCCATTGGCGATTTGTACGGAGTAGAGGCTTATCCTACCAACTATTTTATCAGTCCAGATGGGAAAATTATAAAAAAATACATTGGTTGGGTAGATAGAAAACAGGTAGAAGTCATCATCAATCAACATAAAAATACACAAAGTAAAACTGCACTCAACGCAAAATAACTATGCAACAACGCAAAGGAGCTAATAACTCGTATTTTGGGAATCTCTGGGAGGGTATTAAATCCTCCTGGATAGGACTAAAAATCTCCCTGAGGCATTTTAGACAGGCAAGCCAAAAGCATAAGCCTATCAATGTAAGCCATAAAGAATATTTTGACCAAAAAACAGGAGTAGTTACTTTGCAATATCCTTATGAGGCAATCCCTATTCCTGATAATGGACGCTACAGGCTGCACAACGAAATGGACGATTGTATTGTCTGTGATAAATGTGCCAAGGTCTGCCCTGTCAATTGCATAGACATAGAACCCATCAAAGCTACTGAGCAGGTTGGTACTGCTTCAGACGGTTCTCCCATTCGTTTGTATGCAGCTAAGTTTGATATAGATATGGCAAAGTGTTGCTACTGTGGCCTATGTACTACTGTCTGCCCTACTGACTGCCTTACCATGACCAAAACGTATGATTTCAGCGAGACCAACATTGATAATATGTTGTATCATTTTGCCAACCTCAGCCCTGAAGAAGCACAAGAAAAAATAGATCTACTAGCCTTATTTCAACAAGAAAAGGCTCAGAAAGTCAAGGAAGATAAAGAAAAAGTTTCAACTCAAAAAGATGGCATCAAATCAGCACCTCGCCCCAAGTTTGTACCCAAAATGAAGGCGAAGCCTACAGAGGAGCAGCCCGAAAGCCCCCTAACC
>CAYZQI010000003.1:38632-70271 GCA_964480455.1 uncultured Cytophagaceae bacterium | reverse complement strand
TGTACCCAAAATGAAGGCGAAGCCTACAGAGGAGCAGCCCGAAAGCCCCCTAACCCCCAAAGGTAAAACAGAAGGAGACACAAACCCTAAGCCACGCCCTAAGTTTGTACCTAAGATGAAGGCAAAGCCTACTGAAGAGCAGTCCGAAGAAAGCCCCTTAACCCCCAAAGAAAGCCCCCTAACCCCCAAAGGGGGAACGGAAAAAGACTCGGAGAGAGAAGAAGATACAAAAGTAAAGCCTCGCCCTAAGTTTGTGCCTAAGATGAAGGCAAAACCTACAGAAGAACAGCCCAAAGCCGAGGAAAAAATCCCCGAGGAAACGCCTAAGCCTCGTCCTAAGTTTATCCCTAAGATGAAGGCAAAACCGAAAGATGAGCAGCAAGAGTAATCAACTTTGATTTCATCTCACAAAAAATTCAAAATATGCAAAGTAATTCCATCAACATACCCAACGAAGACCAACGCACTGAGCCAAAAGAGATACAGTACATTTTTGAGAAAGACAATTTACTCAAGTCTGAACCTAATAAGTACCGCTCCGAAGACCTCAAATCAGAAGAAATGATTTTGAGTTTGGGGCCGCAGCACCCTTCTACCCATGGTGTTTTGCGGCTAGAAGTAGTTACAAATGGCGAAATGGTAGTAGATGTAGTGCCGCATCTGGGCTATTTGCATAGATGTTTTGAGAAGCACGCTGAGAGTATGCCGTTCAATCAAATTATTCCTTATGTGGACAGAATGGATTACGTAGCAGCTATGAATTCTGAGCATGCCTTTGCGATGGGTGTAGAAAAAATGCTGGGCATCAGTGAGCAAATTCCCAAAAGGGTGGAGTTTATCAGGGTATTGGTAGCGGAGCTAAATCGCTTGGCATCACATTTTGTGGCATTAGGTACGTATGGTGTGGACATTGGCGCATTTACGCCTTTTCTATGGATGATGCGCGACCGTGAGCATATCTTACGCTTGCTAGAGTGGGCTTCGGGTGCAAGAATGTTGTATAACTACATTTGGATAGGAGGGTTGTTTTACGACCTGCCTGTAGGTTTTGAAGAACGCTGCCAAGAATTTGCTCAATACCTCAAGCCCAAGCTCTTAGAAACCCAAGAACTACTGATTGAAAATAAAATATTTGTGCAGCGTACTGCCAATGTAGGTGTATTGCCTTTGGATTTAGCCATCAACTATGGCGTCTCAGGACCTATGCTCAGAGCCTCAGGCTTGAAGTACGACCTTAGAAGGGTAGATGCCTATTCAGTGTATCCTGAGCTAGAGTTCGATATTCCTATCGGGACAGGCGAGATGGGCTCCTTGGGTGATTGTTGGGACAGAACTTGGGTGCGTCTGCAAGAGTGCTATGAATCTGTACGTATCATAGAGCAATGCCTTGAAAGGCTCACAAGCGACCAACAGCGTACACGTGATTTTGACCCACAAGCACTTGTACCCAAAAAAATACGTCCTAAAGCGATGGACTTTTATATTCGTGCTGAAAACCCAAAGGGTGAACTGGGTTTTTTCTTCCGTACCGATGGTCGCAGCGATGTACCTGTACGGTGCAAGGCTCGCGCTTGTAGTTTTTGTAATCTTTCAGTACTGCCCGAGATTAGCAGAGGCGGTATGATAGCCGACTTAATCGCCATTGTGGGTTCTATTGATTTTGTGCTTGGGGAGGTAGATAGGTAGCAAAGCAGACTATACAACAGCTACCTTTTGCACAACTTCAGATACTTTCATTCTGAAAGAATCTAAAGATGTATCAAAGGCAGGCTACGCCATACAACGGATTTTTCCAAAATGGCAACAATACAAAACGCACATTTAATTCTGTGGTTTGTGAAACACAAACTAAGATAGAGTCAAAAATCAAACAATACATTTCTATTACTCCTCGATATATTTCTCAAAATTTCTAATTAAAGCACGGAGCGGCTCTGGAACACGCATAGGTTGGCGTGTGTGCATATCTGTATTGACAGAGATGGTTTCACCGCTTACCAATAATTCATCACTTCTTCTGATTTCCCATAAAAACCGTAAACTGCTATTGCCCAACTTGGCACAACGGGTGTAGATATTCAGTACATCATCATAGCGCGCAGGGGCATGGTACTCAATGGTAGTCTTTTTTACAAACATATCACAGCCATACTGAGTGATTCCTTCTGGAAAGGTGATACCAATATTGCGATAGTATTCTGTAATCGCTACATCAAGGTAGGTCAAGTAATGACCATTGAATACAATTGCCTGCGGGTCGACCTCTGCCCACCTCACCCGTAAAGTATGATGAAAACTGAATTTCTCTGTGTATTGCATAATCGTTTTTTGATAAAAAATGAAAGCCTTACTGCAAAATAGCGGCAAATTTTGTTAAAATCACTACTCCCTGAGGTTTTAAAATCTGGTAAACCTTTGCAACTAATTATTACTTTTAAAAATAAAAGATTTATTTTTGTTTGAGAAAGAAGTGAAATACGAACTTAAAAAGCTTTCATTAAGCCACTATTCATCAATTAATGATAAACACTATGTACCACCTCTCTACCCAAGAAAAAATACAACTCCAAGCTGCACCACTCGGCACAGGAGGCGAAGGAACTGTATTTGCCGTAGAGAAACCTTCCCACTACCAAGGCTATGTCGCCAAAATCTACCACCAAACGGAGCGAAAACCTGAAAGAGCTCTGAAAATCAATTATTTAATAAGTAATCCACTGTTACTGAAAGATAAACTTAGCTTTATTTTTCCTGAATATTTGCTTTATGAAGATGGCGAATTTGTGGGCTACTTGATGCCCAAAGCAAGGGGCGAATATGACCTTACTGTGCTTACCAGCCTTACAGTTTCTAATAAACTTAGCGATGATTGGGTAGCGCAATACAGACGCGATAAGCCCGAAAACTTACGAAACTACCAAAAAATAGCCCATCACCTCGCTTTAGCTTTTGCCGAATTTTATCAGCAGGAGGAGTATATTTTCACTGACCTCAAGCCCGAAAACATCAAAGTCAATTTGCAAGGAAAAATCTCTGTGATAGATTTAGACAGTTTGCAAATCCAACATCAAGGCAAAGTACTTTTCCCAGCCGAAAAAATTAGTCAAGAGTACAGTCCTCCCGAAAGAGAAATCTTCAAAGAAGGAGAAGTTTTAAGCCCTGCTTGGACTTATTTCTCCCTGTCTGTGATTTTGTATAAATTACTGCTAGGCTTGCACCCCTTTTCGGTTACGGGCAAAGGCGATTTGAGAAGGCTTGCTACCCTTGCCGATAAAATGAAATATGGCTTGTTTCCCTTTGGGCAGCATAGCGACAAAATAGAGGTAATCCCTGCCCCGCATCATAATTTTAAAAGCCTGCCCCAAGCGTGGCAAGATTTATTCACTAAAAGTCTGGCTACTTTCTTGACTCAGCCCGAATATCGCCCCGATGCCCAAGCGTGGGCAGCGGCATTGCAAATCAAAACCCTTGCGCTGAGGGAGTATAAAAATCCTTTGAGCAAAACCCGTGTGGCAGCACTTCAAAATCCTGACGATTTTTTGTTTGATAGGTCTTCTCCATTGACTTATGCAGCCACTACAAATGGAATGATGGCTCCTTTTCTAATAGGAGTTCTAGGCTTGTCAAGTATGCTATATTTCGGAATGTGGACTTATTTTGCTGCGATGGGTTTGCTGATGTTCAACAACCTTTCAAGGTTTAATTTAAAAATCGACCTTAAAGAGCAGAAATTAATTGTAAAACATCATACTTTACTGGGCTTAAAATTTACTAGAAAATACAAGTTAAGCAGGATTTCGGCCATCTTGGAGCGTACTACTTGGGGCAATGGCAAAAGACTCAAAGTAACCTATCAGAATAGCTGGGGCATAGAAAGTACCGTTTTTACACTTAAAATCTACAAGCAGGGTAAGAATAGGCAGGAGGTAAAGACCATATTGAAAGAATTTTTTAAACTCAATATCCCTATCAACATGGCTGGCTTAGACATAGACAAAATCTAGTTTGTTTTAATACGAATCCTAAATATTTGTTAAGTACCTCAATTACTTTTTTTTGAAGCAACCTAAGCGTATTATCACTTGTCTGTTAAAAAAAATGCAAATAAAATTAAAGAAATATAGTACCTTGTATTGCAAATTACTATGTAATACCTTAACTTTGCATCAAAACCATATAACCATACTTTTATGATTCATTTGAAAGGCATTAATAAGTACTATTCTATTGGGCAAAAAAGCAAACTGCACGTCCTCAAAGGGCTTGAGTTAGACATTCACGAAGGCGAGCTAGTGTCTATTATGGGCTCATCAGGCTCGGGAAAGTCCACCTTGCTCAATATTTTAGGCATCTTAGATGACTACGATTCAGGCACTTATACCCTCAACAATGCCACCATCAAAAACCTAAGTGCCAAGAAAGCGGCTTACTACCGCAATCGCTTTATTGGCTTTGTATTTCAGTCTTTCAACCTTTTGTCTTTCAAAAATGCTATGGAAAATGTAGCCCTGCCACTCTATTATCAAAAAGTGTCTCGCCGCAAGCGCAATGCCCTTGCCCTTGAATACCTAGACAAAGTAGGGCTGAGAGATTGGGCAGAACACGCCCCCAATGAGCTTTCAGGAGGACAGAAGCAGCGCGTGGCTCTAGCGCGTGCACTCATTTCTCAACCCAAAGTAATTTTAGCTGATGAGCCTACAGGTGCATTGGACTCTACCACCTCGCACGAAGTAATGCAGCTTTTGCAAGACATTCATAAGCAAGGCATTACCATTGTGATTGTTACCCACGAGCAAGAAGTAGCTGACCAAGCGCAGCGCATCATCAGGCTCAAAGATGGTTTGATTGTAGATGATACTGCTCCTCTAGTACAAGAAGAGAATATCTCTGTGAAGCTTAGGTAGTGAATTGCTGGTGTGGAGATAAAGGCGTAGAAGTTTTTATAATGACCAAAAATAGTCATTAGTGGATTAAAAATTAGGAGAAGCAAGTCCTAATGACCCAATGACCAATGACTAAAAACAGTCCTTAGTGAATTAGGAATTAGGAAATTCAACGATAATCAAAAACCATTCACCATTTAAAATTCCCCCTTTGTGGGATAGAGAGTTTAAAATATGTTTGACTTAGATAAATGGCAAGAAATCTTCCACACGATGCGCAAAAACAAACTGCGTACTGTGCTGACCGCCTTCGGAGTATTTTGGGGGATTTTTATGCTTGTTACCCTACTTGGGGCAGGCAAAGGCTTAGAAAACGGCGTAAGAAGGCAATTTGGCGACCAAGCCGTCAATACGCTCTGGGTATGGGCTGATAAAACCACCATTCCAGCTTATGGCTTAAAGCCAGGGCGTAGAATCCAATATGACAATGCAGACCTCATATTGGCAGCGCGAGAAATCCCAGAGCTAGATGTGGTAGCTCCTCGCAATGGTATGTGGGGCGAATATACCGTCAATTATAAAAATAGTACAGGTGCTTACAGGGTCTATGGCACAACGGGCGATTATCTTAAAGTAAATGACGAAACCTTCCATTCAGGACGTATGCTCAATGAGCTAGACAACCTAGAGCAGCGCAAAGTTGCCATCATTGGCGAAAAAGTCAAAGATGTGCTTTTTGGAAAAGACACTACTGCTATTGGCGAGTACATTGAAGTCAAGGGCGTATATTTTCAGGTGGTGGGCATTTTTAACAATACTCAAAACAATGGGCGCAACGAAGAACGGGTTTATATCCCTTTCTCTACCTTGCAAAATGTATTTGGGCAGCAAAATCGTGTGCAAAATATGGTTATCAGTGCCAAAGAAGGAGCGGATACCAAAGCCATCGAGACCAAACTCCGTGAAGTACTTGCCAAAAAACACCGCATTGATGTAAAAGATGAGCAAGCCATTGGCATCAACAACAATGAAGAAAACTTCCAACGCATTATGAATGTCTTTTGGGGTATTGCTATGTTCGTCTGGGTAGTGGGCATTATGACCCTGATTGCGGGCATTGTAGGTGTTAGCAATATTATGCTCATCATCATTAAAGAGCGTACAAAAGAAATAGGTGTAAGAAAAGCACTCGGTGCTACCCCTTTTTCTATTATTAGCTTGGTGATTCAAGAGTCTGTTTTTATTACTTCTATTTCGGGCTATTTGGGTTTGCTCACCGCCGCAGGCTTGCTAGAACTAATGCGTATGGGAATAGACTTGATAGAAGCTGGAGGTGAGAAATTACCTTACTTTTATAAACCCGAAGTAGATTTGGAAGTAGCTTTTGCTGCCATCATTATTTTGGTGATTGCAGGGGCTTTGGCGGGGCTCGTACCTGCCATCAAGGCTGCCAATGTAAAACCAATTGAGGCATTGAGGGCGGATTGATTAATTGTGAGGTGCGAGGTGTGAAATGTGAATATTTTTGTGAAAGGTAACAGTTAAATTTAACACCATACTACTATACAAAAATTGATTAGACAGGGTTTCAGGATTGACAAGAAGGGCAGTTTATTTGATTTTTATAAAATTTGCGCTCAGAGTCCCATCAAATCCCTCTATGTGCACTATGATTCTATGTGGTTTTTATTTTGTATGATAGTATGATTCAACACTTAAAAGATAAAAACTCAAAAGAAGAAGAAAAAAAATGAAGGTAATCAGACTGAGAAAAATAGATAGCGAATTGAAAGAGGCAAATTACCTTGCCCACTGCCAAAGTTTGACTGATACCGAGCGGATTGCTTTCCTTGAAAAACTAAGTGCAGATATGTGGGATATTTGGCATGCTAACCCTGATAATCTACGCAATTTAGAAAAGATTGATGAAACTAAACCCATTAGAATTCAGCGATTGAGAAAATTTACTCGTCAATTGTGAGTACTGAAAGGTTGAAGAACTGAAGGATTGAATTGCTTTTTATGATGCCCAATGACGAGCTAAAAAACACTAACCATTGAAAACTGACCATTAACCATTAAAAAAATATATGTTTGACATAGATAAATGGACCGAAATCATCAGCACTATACGCAAGCACAAGCTGCGTACTGCACTCACAGGACTAGGTGTAGCTTGGGGTATTTTTATGCTCGTAGTGATGCTAGGTGCAAGCAAAGGCTTTGAGAATGGTGTGATGAGCCAATTAGACATCGCCAAAAACACGGTATTTGTATGGTCGCAAAAGACCAGCATCGCCTATCAGGGATTGCAGCCAGGTAGATTCATTCGTTTTGTGAATGAAGATGTGCCAGCACTCAGGCGAGCGATTCCAGAACTAGAAGTTATCTGTCCACGCAACAATGTATGGGATAACTTTACGGTAAATAGAGGCACAAAATCATCTTCTTTCAATGCCTATGGCGATTATCCTGACTTTATCAAGGTGCAGCCCATGACCATTCTCAAGGGAAGGTTTATCAATCAAACCGATATTGAGGAGTTTCGCAAAGTTGCCGTAGTAGGTGAGCAGGTAGTCAAGATTTTGTTTACAGAAGACGAAGACCCCATAGGGCAGTACATCTTTGCCAATGGAATACCTTTTAAGATTGTAGGAATTTTCAAAGGCAATGGGCGTGGTGAAGATGTAGTAGAGCAAGCAAAAACGATTCATTTTCCGCATACTACGGTGCAGCGTGCCTTTAAGCAAGGCAATCGCATTTATTGGTTCGCTTTCTTACCCAAAGAAGGGGTAGCTTCTAGTTTTGTGGAGCAGCGCGTCAAAGAAGTATTGGCAGAGCGGCACAAAGTGTCGCCAGACGATTTGAAAGCCTTTGGTTCTGCCAATGTCGAAGAGGAGTTTAACCAAATTCAAGGACTTTTTATGGGTATGCGTGGCTTTAGCTGGTTCGTGAGTATTGGCTCTATCTTGGCGGGCATTATTGGAGTGAGCAATATTATGCTCATTGTGGTAAAAGAACGCACCAAAGAAATCGGTGTTCGGAAAGCACTCGGTGCTACACCTTGGTCTATCATTAGTTTGGTATTGCAAGAGTCTATCGTGATTACTGCGGTGGCAGGTTATTTGGGGTTACTTTTTGGAGTAGGCTTGATTGAGGGCATTAGTCAGTTACTCAATCTACTTGATGCCAATAATGAGTTTTTTGCCAATCCCGAAGTGGATTTGAACGTGGCAATCACTGCCCTCACCCTCCTTGTTTTTGTAGGTGCTTTGGCAGGTCTGATTCCTGCATTCAAGGCTGCAAGCGTAAATCCTGTGGTGGCTTTGAAAGCGGAGTAAATGGTTTTATGGTTGGCTTGTTGCTAAATATCCAATGACCAATTGACCAATGACTAATTGACCCAATGACCAATAACCCAATGACTAATTGCCCTAATGATTAATGACAAATGACTAATAACTTAATGACCAATTGACTACTACATTGCTGAAAACATGAAAAAAATACAATTCTTTTTTATTGTTCTGCTTCTTTTGGCTGGATTTGCTTGGGTTTATTTCAATTTTTTTGTGAAGCCTGATACTAAAACAACAGCGAAGAGCTATATAAAAGATGCCGTAATCTATGACAGTCTGGCTTTTGAAAAGCAAGAACAGCAAGCACTCTTACAAGAGAAATTTGAACTCAATATGCCACAGACGGGGCGTGTCGTTGTGTTGGTAGAAAGCCGTGCAGCAAAGAATCTTTTGCACCAAAAATTTGAAATAAAATTTGGAGGGTTGATGCTAAAAGGCATGATAGGCAATCAATCTTTTGGGGTGATTACTAATTTAAAAGATTCGCTTAGATATACTTACGACCTCAAAAAGAAGACATATCGCCGTCTTACATTTGCACAAGCAAGGGCAAAGGCAGCAAAAGATAAAAGAAAGCGAGGAGAACCTAAGTTTGACTTTATAATCAATGGCGACAGCAATATGACCAGAAATGCAAAAAAGAATATCACTCGCACCGCCGACCTCGTGAATGGACAATCGGCTACTAAGATTAGCACTAAAAAACAATCAGAGGAAGGTGAGCAAATAATAAGTTATTGGTGTACAGAAAAACAACCTTCAAATCTAAAAATGCAAGTGATGCTTGACCTTATCCGCTCCCTCAATATTGAGGTAACGGGAGTAAATGAAATCATACAAGGCATACAAAAAGCAATTTTTGAAAGCCTAGAAGAAGAAAAAAATAATACAATGCTTGAAAACCAGCAGATTATTAAATTAAAAATGAGTAACAACACTAAAAAAGAAAAGGGGCTTACAACAGAATATAATCTTATAAATCAATATTTCTTACCCTTCAAAGTCAGAGATTTTAGTGTGCCAGAGCAATGTAAAGAAAAAGCACCCTAGCAGCTCCCTAACCTCCGAAGGGGGAATGACTAATGACCAATTAACCAATGACTAAATAACTTATTAACTCAGTAATTTATAACTAACAATAAAATAAAACCATGATACGAAAAATATTTTTAGGCATTTTTATAATCCTTTTTGTAGCAGTTTCTGTTTGGCTAGGATTTTATTTCTATGGAAAATCTAAGCAAGACCCCGTAGTGTATAAAACAGAAGCTCCTTTTGTAACCGACATCACACGCAAAACCGTAGCCACAGGCTCTATTGTGCCGCGCAAAGAAATTACCCTCAAGCCACAAGCTTCGGGCGTAATAGAAGAACTCTTTGTAGAGCCAGGCGAGAAAGTCAGCAAAGGACAAATTATTGCACGCATCAGATTGGTGCAAAGTCTTTCGGGCAGCAATGCCGACCAAATCAACCTTAACAGTGCTAGAAATAGCCTTGAGAGTGCCAAAATCTCTAACAGCAATGCCAAGGTTGAACTTGACCGCCAGAAAAAACTCTATGACCAAAAGGTCATCTCTGAGCGTGAATACAATCAATTTTTGCTGGATTACAACACCTCCAAAGAATCGGTCATTACTGCCGAGAAAAACCTGAACCTAGTCCGCCAAGGCATTTTGCAGAACTCAGGAGCTATCTCTAATGAGGTGTATTCTACAGTAGAGGGTATGGTGCTAGATGTGCCGCTCAAAGTAGGGGCTTCGGTAGTAGAGCGTAACAATTTTAATGAAGGTACAACCATTGCCACGATTGCGGATATGAGTTCTTTGGTGTTTGAAGGCAAAATTGATGAGTCAGAAGTAGGCAAACTTAAAGAAGGTATGGAACTCGTCTTGAACATAGGAGCCATCGACGGGCGCACTTTCAAGGCAACACTCGAGTACATTGCACCCAAAGGCGTAGTAGAAGAAGGCGCAGTAAAGTTTGACATCAGAGCGCAGATTTTATTGTCTGACAAAGACTTTATCCGCGCAGGCTACAGTGCCAATGCCGATATTGTCTTAGAGAAGAAGAACAAAATCTTGGCAATCAAAGAAAGTATGCTTCAGTTTGCTACCAAAGGCAAAAACAGCAAAGACAGTATTTATGTAGAAATAGAAACTGCTCCACAAAAATTTGAAAAACGCTACATCAAGACAGGTATCTCTGATGGAATCAATGTAGAAGTATTGAGTGGTGTAGAGAAAAAAGACAAAATCAAAATTCCATTGAGCAAAGAGGGAGATAAGCCTGATGTGGCTAATAACTAGTCTAGTAGATTTATTGAGCACTTTTTGACCTTCAACAACAAAAATTTATCAAATATTTTGTTGTTGAAGGTTTTTTTACGACTAATCGCCACTGAATAAAAAATACAACAAAAGTTGAAGAAGGCTACTATTTCTATTGTTTGAGATATAAGTTCTCTTTACAGTGCTAAAATTACAGTAATATTTTATAGGTGATTTATGAAAAAAAGCAAGACCTTTTTTGTAGTTACAATTAACTAGTCGCAGTCTAAACTGTGATTTAGAAATCTTAAAATAGATGTTAGCTTCGTAAGTAATTTGCTTACTTCTTCCTACAAAATCTGTAGTTTTTTCGGTAATAAAATCAATCTGCTTGAGTTCTTTATACCTCAATGCACAGAATCTAAATTGAGATTGCTTGTTGAGCCTAAATACCAAACCTTCTTGCAGTAATTCTATTGATATAAAATCTAGTCCAGAGGACATTTTTTTTATGTCATCAAACTCTTCAATGCCAAGTTCATATACAAATCTTACAGAGCCTGTTCCTCCTAATTTCAATTGCTCAGTAAAGCTAAAATACCCTCCAAGATATTCAATGATTTTATCAGGTATTTTACCATGAGGAGGTAGTTTTCCTAGTTGCATGTACTTCTTGTTTATTCTTTATCTGAGTCTTAACGGTCGACCGAGCAATTCGTTTGCTTTGTAGAGATATAGTGTAGGTAAAACACAAGCTCTAGTTTCGAAAATCAAAGCCTTTTTGTTGTATTTACGCTCAATTCATTCAAAAACTAAATCCAGCCACCCTTACTAAGTGAATTTTTAATTATGAATTGCTAGTTGTTTCATTATCAGTAACTTATGAACTAAATTTATCAAGGTAGTCCCTGATTAATTGTGTATGCTGAAAAAGTCTTGTTCATTAGACCCAAACCCTACCCTCAAAGGTAGGGTGCTGAAAAGCCTTGTAAAGGCGTTTCGTACAAGATTTAACTTGCTGCTGCTGCTGCCCTTGCACTCACGATTTTATTCGTACTAAAACCGCAGTAAATAAGCAATTCAATTGATGCGTGTTTTGTGTATGTTTTTGATGTATGCTCAATTTTATAGCTGTAAGCCAACCTCCACCAACTAAAAGAGGGGCAAAGCACAAAAACAACATTTTCTTTCTTATTTAGTAATGTGAATTTCTGTTTCCAGAAGCCTTGTGTTTTAAAAAGATATTCTTCCTTCTCAAATTCATCTTTGGCAAGAGAGATGATAAACTGACCTTTCCAATTTCGGGTGATTTCCCCTTTTTTTTGTTGATTTTTGAAAATAAGGTATTTGTTATGCCATAAACTTTTGGGCTTAATCTCGATGGTATTGTTCTCAAACTCAGTCGTGGCTGTACTTGATAGCCAGTTTTTGTATTTTACTTTTACAAGGGTTTGATTTTCTTCTTCAATAGTGAAGTTTCTGTTTGATGATGATGCGATAATTTTCATATTGACCTTGATTAGTGTATAGTTGAGGTGATTTAAGTTTATGTTTTTGTTCTCTCTGATATAGCACAAAGCCTCAATTTAACTCCTAAGCTTACAAGTTACCTCAAAAGGCAGCCCGTTGATTTGCAAGATATGGTCAAGGCGTAGCATTTGCCTACTAGCAAGCACTGCATATTCGGCTCCTTCCAGCGTTTTGAGTGTACTAACTTGGTCTTTAATGACCCTCACAGTGCCTTCTTTGGTAAGGTAAGTAATTTCTAGGTTTACCTTTCGCATAGCCCATATTTCCAATTGGTCATATAGCTCACAAGCAATGGATTGGTAGTTCATCTTGAATTATTTTTGGTTTAGAAACACAGTTGTTTTCAAGTAACAAATTAAGAGAGATGACGAGTTTAAAGACATCAATCTATAAACAAGACATAGACAGAAATTCTTTCTAAAAATTGATTAATTGCTTGTTTTTGTATATTCTTGTAAAAAACAATAGCCCAAGTTTAAAAATGATTTCTAGAAAAGCAAAGTATGCCATCAATGCCCTTGTCTATCTTGCCCGAAAGTACAAACAAGGCCCTATTCTTATCAGTGAAATAGCTGCAGAAGAGAATATTCCGCAAAAGTTCTTAGAGTCTATTTTACTAGAACTGAAAAAAAACGCTTTCTTAGGAAGTAAAAAAGGAAAAGGAGGAGGTTATTACTTGCTCAAAGCACCCGAAGCGGTTAATATGGTAGATGTGATGCGCGCCATTGATGGGCCGATTGCTATGTTGCCTTGTGTAAGTTTACTTTTTTATGAAAAATGCGAGGAGTGTAAGCATGAAGATGTGTGTGGTATCAGAGATGTATTCATCAACTTAAGGGACAATACCCTAGCAATTCTGAAAGCGACTACGCTTGAGACCATCATTGAAAGAGAAAAGGTTTTATCAGAAAAAAATGCCCATACAGCAGATAATACGAAATTAGGCAATGCATAAATTTACGTGCCAAGGTATATTTTTAAGACTTGATAAGGAAAATGTAAATAATAATTTCGGTTAGGGTGCAATTCAAATTGACTCCCTTATCTCCTCTCTTGTGGAGAGGGAAGTGCTGAGGTGGCTAAAAAGGGAAATTTGACTTGCACCCTTTCAGTTATTTTTATGTATAAGCTACTGATAATGATGGCCTTAGAGAATCACATTTCACAACCCATAATTTAATCTTTCCTAAGCTGTGCTTGAGACTGCTCAACAAACTCTACAAAGCGAGTAGGCGTTTTTCCTGTAATCTTTTTAACCCATTGGCTGGTGGGAGAGATTCTTTGAAATCTAGGGAGATAATGTAGCATAATCATTACAAGAATGAACATAGTCGGTACTTTATCTTTCTTTTTTGCTATGAAAAAACGAAGCAAATTAGGAGAAATATATTCGTAATGCTTTCCCGTCTGTTGGTTGATGATTTGTGTCATTGTTTGAAAATCAAGTTGCTCATCATTGGTGAGTGCAAAAGCTTGGTTTTTGTACTTTTCAGTTTGCATAATTACTTGTGCAGCAACAAGACCAACATCTTCTATGTCAATCAAAGTGAACTTTGCTTTACCTGCGGGCAAAAACACACGATTTTTATGAAGTAACTCGTGGCGCAGTGTGGTTGTAAAGTTTTGCATAAAGTAAGCAGGGCGTAGAAAAGTATAAGGAATTTGGCTTTCTACAATGAGTTTTTCTATTTTATGATGAGGGATAAAGCTACTGTTTTCAGCCCCTTGTACCGATAAAAAGACGATATGTTTTATGTTGTTTTTTTTTGCCGAGGTCATCAAAGGTTGGAAGTATTTTCTGACTGCTGAAATTTGAGGAGGACGCAGTAGAAACAAAACCTCACAGTCTGCAAATGCTTTATCAAAGCTGCTTAAGTCCGTAAAATCAAAATAAACAAGGTTTTTAGTGTAGTCATTGAGCGGTGCTTGAGCCTTTTTTATATCTCTTACCCCTGCCACGAGGTCGAGTTCAGCACCAAATTCTTTGAGTGCTTTGAGTGTAGCCAAGCCTACATTGCCCGTGGCACCTGTGATGAGTATTTTGTTCATTTTTTTGCTTTTTTATGGGTTATTTCCTATTTAAAACCATTTTTAATTCGTAGGTTTGTTAGTTGTCAAAACTTACGACATACGAGTTACTTATTACCTAACATTTGATAAAATTATGAAAAGAAATAGCTTTGTTTTCATCTTTTTGAGTGTATTTCAGACTTATACACTCTTTGCGCAGACACATATTTCTGCTTTCAAAAACGGGACTGCCTTTGTGGTGAAGGAAATTCAGTTAGCAGCAAACAAAGGCGTAGCTACCCTAGAGGAAATTCCACAAGCTACCTTTGGCACACTTTGGTTTTATGCGCCAACCAACACCATCAAAAGCGTTAATAGTCAAACAAAAGAGTTAAGCAAAAAGAATGATGTTTCTTCTTTGGAAACCATTCTTTTGGCAAATGTGGGCAAAGCTGCCAAGATTACACTCAAAGACAATAAATCGTATGAAGGCACTATCTTTAAAATGGAGAAAAATATTCTGGTTTTTCAAACAGTTTCAGGTACTTGGTTTAGCCTAAACCCTGCACAAGTAGAACTATTAGAACTAAAAAGCCAACCTAATATGAGCTATGAAGTAAAGCAAAATAAAAAAGTAATAGAAATCGAACTGAGCCAAGCCAAAGCAAAGCAGAGCATAAGCATGATGTATTTGCAAAAAGGCATCTCTTGGCTACCCAACTACGCCATAGAACTCAAAGAAGACAACAAAGCCAAACTTGTACTCAGGGCAAGCCTTCTCAACGACAGCGAAGATATAGAAAATGCAAATATTGATTTTGTGGTAGGTATCCCCAATTTTGCTTATACCTACTTAGCATCGCCCTTGGTGAGTAGCCAAGATATGATGAGCTTTATTAGTACACTCAACACCTACAGCAATCAGCCTCAAGGCAATAGAGCCTATGCCAATATGAGAAGAGGCGACATCACCACGCAAAGTTTTGCCAATATAGCTGTGAATGAAGACCTAGATGACTTTGATTACACACCCATAGAGCTAGAAGGTGAGCAGGCTGAGGACTTATTTTTTTACAAAGCCCAGAATATTTCACTCAAAAAGGGTGGAAGAGGACTGTATGATATACTGGTATTGGATACAGAGTACGAAGATATTTATGAAGTAAATCTTACTGCAAGCACTGCCAAAAATTATTATTCTTCTACTTACGCCACCATCAACTCAAGCAACCAAGTCTGGCACTCTATCAGGCTGAAAAACGACTCAAAACTCCCTTGGACTACAGGCACTGTATTGCTTACCAAACAACTCAACAAAATCAGTAAGCCACTCAGCCAAGACAAACTTAACTATACACCCGTAGGCGCGAAAACAAAAATTAAACTTACTGTATCGCCCTCTATCGTAGTAAAAGACTCAGAAAAAGAAAACTCAAGAGTAGAGAATAAGAAAAAAAGAGACAAAGTCTTTTATGACCTTGTAACGGTAGAGTCAAAAATAGAAGTCATCAACTATCATAATAGAGACATTACACTCAACATAGACCGACAGATAGTGGGTAAGCCTACTGAATGTAATGAAAAATGGAAAAGCGACAAGGTATTCAACCAATACGACTTGATGAATGAGCGATACAAAGTAGAATGGGAAATCCCCCTCAAAAAAGGAGAAAGCAAAGAAATTACCTATCAGTATGAGGTATATGTCCAAAAATAAATCTCATAGATTCTTTTTTATAAAAAAAAAGACAATAGGTTGCAAAACAGCGAATAAAGCCTTAGCTTTGCACTCATTTTAAAGAAAAGCAGTCAATTTTATAAAACCATAGCAAAGTGGATACATTAAGTTACAAAACAATTTCGGCAAATAAAGACACCGTAGATAAGAAGTGGGTTTTGGTAGATGCCGAGGGGAAAGTACTAGGGCGACTTGCAAGTCAGATTGCAAAAGTGATTATGGGCAAAAACAAAACCAATTATACACCCCACGTGGATTGTGGCGACAACGTGATTGTGATTAATGCCGATAAAATCCGCCTTACTGGTAAAAAATGGACAAATAAAGTATATGTGCGCCATACAGGGTATCCCGGCGGGCAGCGTTTTACAAGTCCACGTGAAATAGCCAACAAAAAGTCTTCTACCATCATCATCGAGAAAGCAGTCAAGGGAATGTTGCCCAAAAACCGCTTGGGAGATAAGATTTTCCACAACTTGCACGTCTATGAAGGCACACAACACCCACATGAGGCACAACAACCCGAAAAAATAGAATTCAAATTATAACTCAAAAATTAAAGAAAAAAACGGCAAATGAGTGAAGTGAAAGACGTAATCAACACGGTAGGTCGCCGAAAAACATCGGTAGCACGTGTTTATTTGAAGCCGGGAAAGGGAGAAATTAAAGTCAATAAACGCGACTACAAAGAGTATTTCCCTATTGAGGTATTGCAAACCAAAATACAGCAACCGCTCGCCCTGCTAGAATCAATCCAAGAATTTGATATCATTATCAATGTAACTGGAGGAGGTTTCACTGGTCAAGCCGAGGCTATCCGTATGGGTATCTCGCGCGCATTATGTGAATACAACGCTGAGCACCGCCCCGCCTTGAAAAAAGAAGGCTTTCTAACGCGTGACTCAAGAATGGTAGAACGTAAGAAGTATGGTCGCCGCAAGGCTCGCCGCCGCTTCCAGTTTAGTAAACGATAATTGATAATTTATTTTTCAAAGAAACATGGCACAAGTAGAATATAAAGACCTCTTAGATGCTGGCGTTCATTTCGGACACCTCACCCGCAAGTGGGACCCCAAAATGGCTCCTTACATCTTCATGGAAAAAAACGGTATCCACATCATAGACATCAACAAAACCTTAGTGTGCTTGCAAGAAGCCGGCAATGCCATCAAAAGCATTGTGCGCTCGGGCAAGAGAGTGATGTTTGTGGCTACCAAAAAACAAGCACAAGACATTGTCTCGCAGCACGCCCGCGAGCTCAAGATGCCTTTCGTAACCGAACGCTGGCTTGGCGGTATGCTCACCAATTTTGCAACCGTGCGAAAGTCACTCAAAAAAATGTCCTCTATTGACAAAATGATGAAAGAAGAGTCTTTCAAAAATTTGGCAAAGCGAGAACGACTTACAGTTACACGTGAACGCGAAAAATTAGAAAAATTACTCGGAGGAATTGCTGACCTTTCTCGCCCGCCCGCAGCCCTTTTTGTAGTAGATATCAAGCGTGAACACATCGCAGTAGCTGAGGCTAAGAAATTAGGAATCCCAGTGATTGGAATTGTAGATACCAACTCTAACCCTAATACAATAGATTTCCCTATCCCTGCCAATGATGATGCCTACAAGTCTATCAGTCTTATCTTAAAGGTAATTGCAGAAGCAGTAGAAGAAGGACTCTCTGAGCGTAAGAAAGATAAAGACGACCAAAAAATGCAAGAAGAAGAGAATGCTAAACGTGCAGCAGATGCAGAAAAAAGCACCCAAGCCGAAACAGTAGAAGAAACTGCTGCCAAAGACGCAGACTAAATCTAGCAAAAAATAAGCAACAAGATTGGGTACAAACTGTATTCAATCTTTTGTTGTACATAACCAAAAAGGTATTTAAAGTATCTACCATAACTTAAAGCATAACCATACCCTTTGCAAGTTGTTGGTAGCCAAGTAGTTATCATAATTGACGCCTGAAAAGTAATAATTAAGCCCCACAATGCACATTTACACTAAATAATCTGTAAATTTGCAAACATTTAGCAGTAAGCCCCAAAACAACTCACTGCTCAACACTATTTTTTATTGACGATTTAATAAACTAAACATTAGAAGAAAATGTCAATCTCTGCCAAAGACGTAAACCAACTGCGTAAAATGACAGGCGCAGGTATGATGGATTGTAAAAAAGCCCTCGAAGAAGCCAATGGTAATTTTGAGGAGGCAGTAACCATCTTACGCAAAAAAGGTCAAAAAATTTCAGCCAAACGTGCTGACCGCGAAACCACAGAAGGGGTAGTAGCCCTGCACAGCAACAGCGAAAACACAGAGGCGGTATTGATTGCACTCAACTGTGAAACAGATTTTGTCGCTAAAAATGAAGAGTTTATTCAACTTAGCAATACAGTACTCAATGCAGCCGTAAGCCAAAAACCTGCCGACACAGAGGCACTACTTGCTACACAAGTAGAAGGCCGACCAGTAGCAGATTACATCACAGATTTTATGGGTAAAATCGGTGAAAAAATAGAGGTTTCTGCCTATGAAGTGATGCAAGCAGAAAACGTAGTAACCTACTTACACTCTAATAAAAAACTAGGTGTTTTGCTGGGTATGAATGGCATAGGTACAAATGATGTTACTAACTTAGGCAAAGACATCGCCATGCAAATAGCCGCTATGAAGCCCGTAGCCCTTAGTGAAGATGATGTGCCCCAAGACATCAAAGACCGCGAAACGGAAATAGGTAGAGAACAAGCACTACAAGAAGGCAAACCTGCCAACATAGTAGATAGAATTGCGGAAGGCAAGTTAAAAAAATTCTACAAAGACAATACCTTGCTTCACCAAGATTTTGTAAAAGATAACTCTAAAAACATAGCGCAATTGCTCAAAGAGGTGAGTGCAGACCTTAGCATCAAAGGCTTTAAACGCATAGAAATAGGATAAACAACAAAGATAAATTTTTCCATAATTTCAAAAACCTACTTAGTACATTGCTAGGTAGGTTTTTTAGTAAAATAAAAATTATTTCTAATCGCTCTCCCACCTAAACCCACTACCCTATGAGTAATAAAGATACAGCCATTTGCTTTGTCAATGAAACTATAAATGAAGCCTCCTCCAATAAATAAAAAATAACCAAAAATTAAGTAATTTTGCGGTAATTAAATTTAAAGTGGATAAAACAAAGAAAATATGTTATTGGATTTTGAAAAGCCCATTGCCGACCTTGAAGAAAAACTGGTAAAGATGAAGGAGTTTGCCACTCAACAAACAAAAGATGACAGTATTCAGGAGGCAATCACTGCCTTAGAAGCCAATATACAAAAATTAAAGACGGGTACTTACCAAAACCTCACAAGGTGGCAAAAAGTGCAACTCTCTCGGCACAGCGAGCGACCCTACACACTTGATTACATTAATACCATCTGTGAAGATTTTATTGAACTACACGGCGACCGAAACGTAGCTGACGACCTCGCCATGGTAGGAGGGCTAGGTACTGTAGAAGGGCAAACCATAATGTTTGTGGGGCAGCAAAAAGGGCGCAACACCAAGCAAAGGCAGTTGCGTAACTTTGGCATGGCAAACCCCGAAGGCTACAGAAAAGCACTCAGACTTATGAAAATGGCTGAAAAATTCAACAAACCCATTGTTACGCTGATTGATACCCCCGGAGCATTTCCTGGTATAGGTGCAGAAGAAAGAGGGCAAGCAGAGGCAATTGCACGCAATATACAAGAAATGTTTATGCTCAAAGTGCCCGTAATTTGTATCATCATAGGTGAAGGCGCTTCAGGAGGCGCGTTGGGTATTGCGATTGGCGACAGAGTATTGATGCTGGAAAATACTTGGTACTCTGTCATATCGCCTGAGTCTTGCTCTTCTATCTTGTGGCGAAGCTGGGAATACAAAGAACAAGCTGCCCAAGCCCTCAAACTTACAGCCAAAGATATGCTTGGTTTTGGGCTAATAGATGGTATCATTCCCGAACCGTTAGCAGGTGCACATACCAACCCTACCAAAGTATATCAAAGCGTCAAAACAACCTTACTCGCTGAGTTAGAAATACTTGGTAAAATGAGTACAGAGGAAAGAATCAACCAACGTATTGATAAATTTTGTAGCATGGGAGTGTTCATAGAATAAAATATACAAATACAAAATAACTAAGCCCAAGTACTTCCTCTTTCCAAAGGAGATACTTGGGTTTTTGCATATAAAGGCGAGTTACTTTCGGTAGTATAAAAGTGTGTGGCGTGAAAAGAATTGAGTAAAAATTTCATTTTTTAAATAAAAAATATTATTTTAACCGAAAATCTAAGTAAAGGCAACTTTTCTAAGATTTAGTACAAATTTTGTTATCTTCTTGAAAGCAATTTATCATATAAAACAATATTTTTTCAAAACACTCACTCAATACAACAATGGAAGAGAAAAACGTAAAAGGCTATTTAGAAAATTTAGCCCACGAACTAAACGGGAACTACACAGAATACTCAGATGATACTGTCATCTTGACGATTCCCCTTGATGAAGGGCGCTTTCAAAGCATTAGAGGAATTCTTACTGAGCGTGAAGCTGGACTGATGCTCATTTTTACTTCAACCATCTGCCGTTTACACGAGTTTCCTGATGTGAACTTTCGCAGGATGCTTGAAATGAACTATGAACTAGGATACTCAAAAATAACCATTACTGACGAAGATTATCTCGAGTTGATGACCTCTATCAAGTATGACCTTGCCACAGAAGAAGAAATTAAGTACATGATTCATGAGATTGCCGAAACTGCCGATAAGCTAGAATATGAAATAACAGGAGAAGATGTGCATTAAATTTAAGAACCCAATTCTATCACAAGCATACGAGCCTAAATAGTTCCTTAGAGAATTTGTGTGCTTGTGGTAAAACTAAGTCTTAATGCCTATCACCAAAATATCATCAGTTTGTGGTTGGTCACCCTGCCATTTTTTGAGATCTTCTTCAAGATAGTTTTTTTGCTCTTTCATGGGTAAATTGCTTATAGAAAGCAGCAATTCTCTGAACTGTTTTTTGTAGTATTTCCTGCCTTCTTCTCCACCAAACTGGTCTTGAAAGCCATCTGTAAAGATGTAAAAAGTATCACCTGGCTGGTAATCAATCAAATGATTCTCAAATTTTTTCTTGGTCTTGTATTGTGTACTACCTATTGGAAACTTTGTGCCTTTGATTTGGTGCATTTCCCCATTTCTGACATAGTAGAGCGGATTATTTGCCCCTGCAAAGTTTACTTGGTGATTTTCTTCATCAAAAATAAGCATGGCTATGTCCATTCCATCATTGACATTGTGCTGCTGGAGCTTCATGAGTAGTTTGCGGTCAAGCACTGAAAGGATACGGCTAGGATTGGTTACTTTGTTCTCGTTGATGATTTCATCTAAAAGTGCATTGCCCATTACGGTCATAAATGCACCTGGTATGCCGTGTCCTGTGCAATCGGCAGCAGCGATAATTTTAAAGTAGATAGACTGCCGCTCTTCGGTTTCTTTGATAATGCCCGAGCGTTTTACCTCGGTGTACCAATAAAAATCACCCGAAACAATATCTTTAGGCTTGATAAGTATAAATGAATCTTTAAAATTAGAACTAACTGCGTCTTCATTACCAATGATGGCTTTCTGGATGCGGCTGGCATAATTGATACTAGCCGTGATATTTTGGTTTTTTTTCTCTATAATTTCAGTTTTTCTAATAATTTCATTTTTTTGCTGCTCTAGTTCGAGGTTTTTCTGACTTATCTCTTGGGTACGTTTATCTACACGCTGCTCAAGGTCGGCAGTAAGTTCTTCTATAGCACTAAAAGAGCGTGCATAACGGATAGAAAGCACAATGGCCTGAGAAAATGTAAAAATAAGAAACCCCAGCGATACCCACCTGCCCGTTTGTATGATATTGGCATTGGATAGCAAGTCGTTCATAAGTGTAGCCGAAAAAATCAAAAAGCCCAACAGAAAAACCTTAGAGGCCTCACGCTTCTGATTGACCGCCAAGATAAGCGCGTAGCAAACATACACCCCCACCGTAAGCATCAGTAGCTGCATCAGGTCAAGGGTATAGCTAAACAAATACACAGGGGCAAATAAGACAACTGATGAGAGTAGCCAACCTATCCCTTTTGACCAACGCATTACATTTTTTGAAAACTCACGCGGAAAAATAGAGTGAAAGAACATAATGTAAAAAGAAAACCCCAAATACACAGTAAGGTATTCTGCACGTATGGCAAGTTGCCACGAAATCTCAGGAAAAAGATGCAATAAATACCGCTCATCTGTAATCAAGGTATGAACCACAAAAATAAGGCTTACTAAACTAAAGTAAAGCACTGAGTGGTCTTGCTTACGAAAAGCATAAATTCCCAAATGATAGAAAGCCATAATCAGTAGGCAGCCTGCCAGAAGCAAATCTATGGCAATTAATCTATCTCTACTGCGCTGAATCTGTGCAGTTTCGCCGAGCTGAATACTGTACCAAAAACCACCTTTGCGATGATGGAAGTTGGCAACTTGTATGGCAATATGTACTGTATCAGAGGGATTATCTAAGTGGCATACCTGAGGCAGCGTGTAAGGGATAGTAGTGCTTCTTTGTGTGCCCACGGTGCCGCTCTGCGCTATCTCTTTGCCATTGGCATAAAGTGAGTAGGCAGTACCCAGAGAGAGAAGTTTGAAAGCGAGAGGAGGTCTTTTTTTTGGTAAAATAATTTTGAGATGATAAGTACCATAACCAAAGGCTGATTTTTTATCATTAGAAGGGTAGTGATTCCAAGAGGAAGGCACCTGAACGTAGTCAGGGTTGGTATTGGGCACTTCCTCTTGGTTGAATGTTTGCCAATAAAAAGCCCATTCGCCATTGAGGTCAATGATTTTTTCTTGCTCAATATCCCATTTGCTCAGGTTAATGATACCATTTTGCGCATGCCTAAGGGCTTGTTGCTTGAGTAACTTTGCCTCACAACCCCAGAGTATGCCAATGAGAAGAACATAAAAACAAGTCACGGTGGTTTTCAAGTTGGTATTGATTGTAAACAGATTTAATGGAGTGATTCTCATTTGGTTTTTTGGCAAAGCTAAATTTTACACCAATTACGAAAAAAATTAGTAAAAATCATACCACAAGCAAATAAAATAAATTTTAACTGATAAATTTATTCATAAGGACAGAAAAATGAAAACTTTAAAAAATCAAATTTCATAATTCATCATTTACTTATATCTTTCGGGCATCTGCTCTTGGCTGTGCCTAGCATCATAGCAACACTTGTCTGGAAACAATGATAAAAACGCGCTTAATAAAATTCTTTTGCGAGTCTTTTTTCGGGGGCTGCATAAAAAGCTGGGCAGTGTCAGTGCCAAATATTATCTTTACTGATAAGTGTGTTGCCCACTTCATAGCTTTGACCTTCGCTCAGCCCTCTTGGCTTGCATAGCGAGTAAAAGCGACCAGGCCATGGTTTATTTCGTTTTTTTCTACTACCTGGTTATTGAAAATCCAAGAGTAACAGCGCTATTGCTTCACCTCATTGGCACGATTGTATGCCATTTTTCCACCCAAGTAGGTTTGATTTACTTTTACGCTACGAATCTCTGCCTCAGGTATTTTGAGAATATCTTTTTCTAAGATGACAAAATCAGCCAGTTTTCCTATTTCAATACTGCCTTTTTCTTTTTCTTCAAAAGCTGCAAAAGCCGCCCAGATGGTCATACCACGCAAAGCATCTTCGCGACTGAGGGCATTTTCCATTTGGAAGCCATCAACAGGATTGCCCTTGTCATCTTTGCGGGCTACGGCAGCATAAAAACCATAAAGAGGGTTGATGTCTTCTACAGGAAAATCACTTCCAAGTGCAAGCATCTGATTTTGTTTCAACAGGTCTTGGTAGGCATAAGCTCCACGGAGGCGTTCTTTACCTAGCCTATCAATTGCCCAAAACATATCCGAAGTGGCGTGTGTAGGCTGCACAGAGGGGATAATGGCATATTTACCAAACTTATCAAAATCTTCAGGAGCGATGACCTGGGCATGTTCTATGCGCCAGCGTTGGTCATTTTTACCTTTGAGTTGCTGGGCGTAGAGGTCTAAAATAATGCGGTTGGCAGAGTCGCCAATGCAATGCGTATTGATTTGAAAGCCTTTTTGAGCTATTTTTTCAATCCAAATTTGCATTTGTTCAGGGCTTGAGAGCAGAAAGCCATTTTGTTGTGGAGCATCATGGTAGGGCTTCAGCAAGCAAGCACCACGCGAGCCCAGTGCTCCATCGGCATACACTTTTACAGACCTGATGCTGAGAAATTCGGTTTTGTAAGCTCCTTTGTTTAAGTAATAATCTACGTCTTGAGCATTGTTGCCTACCATGGCATAGATGCGCATTTGTAGCGTTTTTGCTTTGTTCATCTGGTCTATCATTTCTAAAATTTTGCGTGGTAGCCCGGCATCTTGCACACTGGTTAGCCCTACGGCAAAGCATTTTTCTTGTGCCTCAAACAAAATTTTCTCCATCTCTTTGGGGGTAACCGCTGGTATTTTATCACTTACCAATTTTTTGGCATTGTCTATCAAGATGCCCGTCAGTTTGCCTTCTTTTTTTTCGATGAGTCCGCCTTCTATGTCAGGCGTGTTTTCGCTGATGCCTGCCAGCTCAAGAGCTTTTTGATTAACGAGTGCAGCGTGTCCGTCTATTCTTGAAAGGTAAACGGGTATTTCTTCAAAGAGTGTATCTAAGGGCATTTTGTTAGGGAAGCTTTGTGTATCCCAGTCGTTCTGGTCCCAGCCGTGCCCAGTTATCCAACTTTGGTCAGGGTTTTTGGCTCTAAAAGTTTGTATGCGTTCTATCACTTCTTGGTAAGAGGTTGTGCCTACCAAATCGACGCTCTGGAGCACCTCTCCATATCTGTAGAAATGACAATGTGCATCTATCAAACCTGGATAGACTGCCTTGCCTTGGGCATCTATTATTTTTTCGGCACTGTATTTTGAGCGTATATCAGTAGATTTTCCAATGGCAACAAATTTACCATCTTTGACGGCAAATGCCTCAGCAGTGCTGAATGTGTCATCAACCGTATAGACCATGGCATTGTGAACAATTAAATCTACTTTGGTGGGAGATTGGCAAGACCAGCACAATGCAAGCACAAACAAGAAGTATAATTTTTTCATAGATTTTAGATAAATAAAAGATGGGAGATTGATTTATTAGGTTACAATTAACTGAAAATCAATGATTTTCTTGTAGAAATGTGTTGTGTGATTTTTAAATTATTACTAAACATCATTACAAAACCAAAATTAAAGAAAAAATGTGAAGTTCAAACAAATTGCCTTAGGTAGCAAAAGGATTAACGCTATCCCCTGTGGTTAGTTTGTGGCATTGAGTTGATAAAAAGGAGCCAGTAGATTATATTTTGTGTGAAAAGATTTTCTGCAAATACTTGTGTTTGTTTGCACTAGATAACACTGCACTGAGCAGGTTCACCATTGAATGGTCTGGGAGGAATGCTAAGCCTTCAAAACTAAAATTTGGCTAATCCATTGCTTTTAGTGTATATTTACAGCAAAATACCACTACATTGGGATCGGGCACAATGGCAGGCGTGTAATTTGGCTAAACAATCTTAGCATAATTCATTTTTAACACCTATTTAATAGTTTTCATACCAAACTAAACTTTTAAACACTTCATTATAGTATGTTTTGTGATTTTTTTATTGGTAAACTAAGTGTGTGGAATGAAGTCTCAAAACATAAAAAAATAATAAGTTCTACAGCAAAGAATATATGAAAACCAAAATACAAGATATAAAAGCCCCTATTCAAGAAGAGATGAAACTCTTTGAAGAGAAGTTTAGAGGGTATATGAAAACAGAAGTTTCACTGCTCGATAAAATCATGGGCTATATCGTAAGAAGAAAAGGCAAGCAAATCAGACCCATGTTTGTCTTTTTGATGGCAGGTACGTGTGGTGAAATTATAGACGCTACCTACAGGGGTGCCGCCCTGATAGAGCTTTTGCACACTGCTACTTTAGTGCATGATGATGTGGTAGATGAGGCAAATTATCGAAGAGGCTTTTTCTCTATTAATGCACTCTGGAAAAATAAAATAGCTGTATTAGTAGGCGATTTTCTGCTTTCACGAGGTTTACTGCTTTCTATTGATAATGGTGATTTCACACTGTTACAAATTGTCTCTAATGCAGTACGCGAGATGAGCGAAGGAGAACTTCTACAAATAGAAAAAGCACGCCGACTTGATATCACCGAAGAGGTCTATTATGAAATTATCCGCCAAAAAACGGCTTCACTTATCGCCTCTTGCTGTGGAGTGGGTGCTAGCTCGGTAGGGGCAGACGAAGTCACTATCAAAAAGGCACAGGCTTTTGGCGAAAAAGTAGGCATGGCATTCCAAATCAAAGATGATTTGTTTGATTATGGCACCGCTGAAATAGGCAAACCCCTTGGCATTGACATCAAAGAAAAAAAAATGACCCTACCGCTCATTTATGCCCTTAGCAAAGCCAGCTCAGGTGATAAAAGACGCATCATCAACTTGGTCAAAAATCAAAGCCATAAGCCACGTAAAGTACAAGAGGTCATAGAATTTGTAAGGCAGAGTGGAGGTATTGCCTACACCCAAGAAGTGATGAAATACTTCCAGCAAGAAGCCAATGAAATCTTGGCTACCTTTCCCAATTCTGAACATAAACAAGCTTTGCTGGATTTAGTGCAGTTTACCATTGATAGAACCAAATAAAAATTAAAAATTTTTTAGACAAGTTTTGCAATTCAAAAAAAACTTTCTAACTTTGCACATAAATACAAAAATGGTCTATGGTGTAACTGGCAACACGTCTGATTTTGGTTCAGAAGAGTCTAGGTTCGAGCCCTAGTAGACCAACAGAAAGTTAACAATGCAAACACCTTGCATTGTTAATTTTATTTTATAGCATTAGCAATTTAGCATAAACTGAACATGGCTTCCGTAAAAATATTCTCAGGTTCTGAATCTCTTTATCTTTCTGAAAACATTGCCAAAGCCTATGGAAAGCCACTTGGAAAGATGACCCTTCAACGCTTCAGTGATGGCGAGATGTCTCCCTTTTTTGAAGAGTCTGTGCGTGGTTGTGATGTGTTTCTTGTCCAATCTACTTTCCCTCCCGCTGACAATCTCATGGAACTTATCCTGATGATAGATGCTGCACGCAGAGCCTCTGCAAAATATGTTACCGTAGTGATGCCTTATTTTGGCTATGCACGCCAAGACAGAAAAGACAAACCAAGGGTAGCTATCGCAGCCAAGGTAGTAGCCAATTTACTCTCTTCGGTAGGTGCCGATAGGCTCATGACCTGCGATTTGCACGCAGGGCAAATACAAGGCTTTTTTGATTTTCCTGTGGATCACCTCAATGGTTCGGCTGTATTTGTACCGTATGTAGAAAGCCTGCAGCTTGACAACCTAGTTTTTGCAGCCCCAGATGTAGGCGGCGTAGGAAGAGCCAGAAATTATGCTAAAATGTTCAATGCAGATATGGTAGTGTGCGATAAGCATCGCAAACGTGCCAATGAGATAGCTTCAATGCAAGTCATTGGTGATGTAGAAGGAGCCAATGTGATATTGGTTGATGATATTATTGATACAGGAGGTACTATCTGCCGTGCCGCCGAGATTATCAAAGAAAAAGGAGCAAAAAGTGTACGTGCCGTATGCACACACCCTTTGTTATCTGGGAAAGCCCACGAAAATCTTGAACACTCAGTATTAGAAGATGTAGCAGTTACGAATACCATTCCACTTCGCAGAGAGTCTAAAAAGATTAAAGTGCTCAACGTTGCACAACTTTTTGCAACCGCTATCCGAAGAGTGCACGAGTATGAGTCTATTAGTTCATTATTTATTGATTCAAATTAACAAAAGTCTTGTAGATATAAATTTTGCTTCGGAATTTTACAATCCGAAATTTTTAATAAGAAAGAACAAATGAAAACAATTGAGATTATTGGTTATTACAGGGAGGATTTGAGCAAGCAGTTTACCAAAAAATTGCGTAAGGAAGCCAATGTACCCGGTGTGTTGTATGGTAATAAAGGTACACTCGTACACTTTTACTCTCCCATGATTTTGTTTAGAGATATAGTATATACTCCTGACGTATATCGTATAAAGCTCAATATAGAAGGAGATATTTATGACTGTATATTGCAAGACATACAGTTTCATCCTGTAAGCGAATACATTATGCACGCTGATTTTTTAGAGCTCAACGAAGAAGTAGCTGTAAAAATAGATATTCCTGTGCGCTTTGAAGGAAACTCGCCAGGTGTGCAAGCAGGTGGTCGTCTGATGTCAAAACTGAAAAAAATCAAAGTAAAAGCATTACCTGATAATCTTCCTGATTATATCTCGGTAGATATCTCTAAACTGCAGCTCGGAAAATCAGTGAAAGTAAAAGAACTTGTGCCTGAAAACTATGAAATTTTAGTAAATCCAATGATTCCGATAGCTTCTATCGAAATCCCACGTGCATTAAGAAGCAAACAAGGCGCAGTAGAAAAATAAGTCTAACGCTTATTTGGTTTAGATTAATGCGTATTGCTAAATGGCAGGTGAAACAAGTAGCTTTCACAAGCCATTTAGTATTGCTTTATGCTTTGTAATAATACAAGCACTTACTTTTATCTTGGCTTTTGAATGAAATACTTAATTGTAGGTTTAGGTAATCCTGGCGAAAAATACCATAACACACGCCATAACATTGGTTTTATGGTGCTTGACCACCTTGCCACACAGCAAGAAGTTAGTTTTAAGACTGAAAAACTTGCCGAAAAAACTGCAATCAAGTACAAAGGGAGAACGCTGCATCTCATCAAGCCCTCTACATTTATGAACCTTAGCGGCAAGTCTGTCAATTATTGGCTGCAGCAGCTCAAAATCTCTCCCGAAAACTTACTCGTTATAGTAGATGATATCGCGCTGCCCAATGCCAAACTTCGCCTACGCCCTAAAGGGTCGGCAGGAGGACACAACGGCTTGGCAGATATAGAACAGGTGCTAGGCAATGCCAATTATGCCCGCTTGCGCTTTGGAGTAGGTAGTGACTTTGAGAAAGGGCAACAAGCAAATTATGTGCTGTCGCAGTTTAGCCCTGAACAGCACACCAAACTTGAGGAGGCAATCCCAAAAGCAAGTGAAATGATTTTATCTTTCTGTACCTCAGGAATTGAGCGCACAATGACAGCCTACAACGATTAACTACGCACAGGCAACAATGGAGTATCTTTTTGGAATAAACTAAAGTAATCATTCTTATTTTGTAAGATGTTAATTATCAATTGATGACAACTTAGTAGCCTAAACACTCATCTCTTGCTTTGCCCTACCAAAAATTCAAAAGATAGACTTATTCTATTTGTTTATCTTCACAGCTATTTTCTCTTGCTTTATCTAGCAACTGACTAAGCAATGCCGCCTCCTCAGGGTCTAAATTTGCAAGAATGTTGTCCATATCAACATAATAACTACTGAGCATTTTTAATAATTCTCTTCCTCTCTCGCTGATGGTCAATCTTACTACGCGGCGATCGTTTTTGGAAACTTCTCGCTCGACAAGTGATTGCTTGCGCAGCCGCTCCACAATTCGCGACACATCAGGCATTTTGTCTATCATACGGTTCTTAATGTCTTGAATGGATACTTTCTTAGGAAATTGACCATTTAAAATGCGAAGCACATTGTATTGTTGAAAAGTAATTTGATGCGGTTTTAAGAAATCTTTCACTTGATTAGACAACCAATTGCTTGTAAACAATAAGTTAGTAGCCGCTTTATGATATTCATTTCTGAATTCACCTTGTTGAATTTCGTCTTCTATCTTCATGTTGGTTCAATTTCAACTTATTGAATAGGCTTATATGAATTTTTGATAATTTTGCGAATATAAGCATAATTGTATAAGTAAAACTATTAATGTGAGAAATGTTTTTACTCGCTTTTAATTCTTTATGAACGGTATGCCTGCTTTCATCTATCAATTTTTACTTTTTTAATAAAAAAATTGTATTGTTGTGTATTTTGTACTTATATTTAAAAAAAAAATTTAAAACTATGCCCGAAACGCTTGATATTTTAGTAAAACCCATAGCCCAATCTCGTGTACACGAAGTAGATTTTGAAAATCTTGTATTTGGGCGTACTTTTTCTGACCACATGCTCGTAGCTGATTATGACCAAGGTGAATGGCAAGACATCAAAATAATGCCCTACGGCAAAATAGGACTAGACCCCGCCTTGATGGCACTGCACTACGGGCAGGCTATCTTTGAAGGACTCAAGGCATACCGCACTGACGCAAGTAAGATTGTCCTTTTCCGACCTGACAAAAATTGGGCGCGTATCAACCAATCGGCACACCGTATGTGTATGCCCTCCCTACCAGCAGAGATTTTTTTGGGAGGAATGAAACAACTTATACAACTTGACCAAAACTGGATACCTAACCAAGATGGCTCAAGTCTGTATGTACGCCCTTTTATGTTTGCAACTGATGAATATATCGGAATGCGCCCCTCTGAAAAATATAAATTCGTGATATTTACTTGCCCCGTAGCTGCCTACTATGCCAACCCTGTACGAGTCAAAATAGAAACGCACTACGTAAGGGCTGCTCAAGGAGGCACAGGTGCTGCCAAAACTGCAGGAAATTATGCCGCATCACTCTACCCCGCACAGCTTGCTCAAAAAGCAGGTTATGACCAACTCGTCTGGACTGATGCCAAAACACACGAGTTTGTAGAAGAATCAGGAACGATGAATTTAGGATTTGTGATTGATGGAAAATTTATTACGCCACCTACAAGTGATACTATACTGCCTGGCATTACACGCATGAGCGTTTTACAACTTGCCAAAGATTTTGGATTCCCTCCCGAAGAACGCCCCGTGTCTGTCAAAGAAATTATGGCAGCTTATCAGAACGGCAGCCTCCAAGAGGCTTTCGGAATAGGTACTGCGGCAACTATCTCGCCTATTAGCACCATAGGTTTTGAAGGGCAAGACTATGAACTCATGCCACTTACAGAAGATGGCTTCGGCATGAAAGCCAAAAAATACCTTGCCGATTTGTGCAAGGGGAGAGTAGCCGATACACACGAGTGGCTGAGTGAGGTAGTCTAAAATCAGTAAAATTACTTTTGTAAACAATTGTCTGACAATTTTTGTGGAAGTCTGTAGCGGCGGACTTCCAGTCCGCTGGCATTTATGCTCTAAACAGCATTTAGTTCATCTTATCGCACACAATCACAAAAATTATCAAAGAAATATATTACTTTGTCGAGTATAAAAACCATTTTGATATAAAAACTTACATCAACTAGATAGTAATTAATATCACTACAAAATAGCCTCCATCAAACTGATGGAGCTATTTTTATCTATAAAAATACACGGAATTTTCAGAGAAAAAATTTCTTCAAAGGCGTTGTGCTAATAAACGCCTGCTAAATGCCTACCTAATTTGAACAAGTCGGCGAAATATGTAAATACATTTTTCATAACAACCTCCTTTTTTTGGTGTTTTTTAAATCTTTTTGCGTGTTTGTATCTCTTTTTGACCTCAACAAACCAGAGCAAGTGTTTAGCAGTAAGCGGCTGTGCAAACTGCACTTGAACACTTAAAAGCGCATTTGTCCACGTAGAGTGGTAGTGGTACAAATGAAATGTACATGTTTGTATCTCTTTTTGACCTCAACAAACCAGAGCAAGTGTTTAGCAGCAAGCGGCTGTGCAAACTGCACTTGAACACTTAAAAGCGCATTTGTCCACGTAGAG
>CAYZQI010000003.1:0-38532 GCA_964480455.1 uncultured Cytophagaceae bacterium | reverse complement strand
AGCAAGTGTTTAGCAGCAAGCGGCTGTGCAAACTGCACTTGAACACTTAAAAGCGTAATTGTCCACGTAGAGTGGTAGTGGAACAAATACAATGTATGACCTTAAATTTGAGACAGTTCACTTTTGAACTGAATTTTCTTCTTTTTTGGGAATTTTTGAAAACCTAATGGTGAAATCTAGCGATTCGAGGCTTTCCAATAATAGAGGGGGATTTTGCCACCTACATACTTACTTGCCTCTTTGTCAGCATGTTCACCTGCTTGTTTGTAAGTAGTGCCTTTTTTGGCGTTATCGTTGGCAATATTTGCTACGAAGGTGCTTTTTGTAGGCATACTTTCCAAAGTACATAAGCTCGCAAGAGCTTCAAATGGGTGATATGTATGTAAGCGTAACATTTGATTTGTATAATTTATGTTATGTATGTCTGTACGAAATCAAAAACGTAAGGATTTCAAATCCTGTATATTTTCTGCTAATTTTTTAAGAGCTACACAACAGATAAAAACCTGACACAAAGATAGAGTGCTTTTATTTAGTATGCAAGTTTATTTTAATTTTTTTTATAAAAATATGAAAAAATGTTTTTTATGTGATTTTGTTACATCAAAAGGAGCTTTTTCATTATTTTTAGGGTAAGATTTGAGTGCTTTCTATGTTGGGGTTCTGACAATTTTTGTAAAAGTAGCATTGTAAAACATACTTTAATCTGTTTGAGGGGTTAAGATGGCAAGCTAAAGCCTGCTACTATAGATTTTTACAAAACTTATCGGATAATTAGGTTTGTCTAAAAATCTGTCAGATTTTGACTGAAAAGAAATTGTCTGAACAGTTAGGCTGTATAAACCTGACAGATTTTTTATTTTTTAGTTAGGGTTTTGCTTCTAATTGCCAATCATCACAAATGCGCCCCAAAAATAAGGTGCATTGTGCTTGGCTTTGAGTTGTGTTTGTGCGAGTCTGAAAGACTTGGTTTTGTCTTTGGTAGCCAAGTAATTTTTATAGAAAAGCGTCATCAATTCTTGGGTAGCTTCATCGCTTACAGTCCAGAGGCTCATAATGATAATGTCAGCCCCTGCAATTTGCAGTGCACGCTGCAGCCCATATACGCCTTCGCCCACTTTCACATCACCTAGCCCTGTTTCGCAGGCACTCAGCACCACAGTAGTATTTTGGAGCGATAAATTGGCTGCTTCAAAGGCGGTCAATACGCCATTGTCTTCTATTTTTACTTGTTTTGAGGATTGCCCTGTCAAGCCACTCTCGGCATTAGCCAGAAAGATACCGCTGCGCAAGAGTGGATTTTCTCTTGCTTTTTCTATTTCAATGCCAAACACCTTATTATTGCCCGTGTTGATTGGGTCGTCTAAAAAATAGCCGTGGGTGGCAATATGTAGAATACTTGGATTGCTTACATTTTTGAGGGCTGTTTCGGTGGCTTGCTGTGCGGTCAGTGTGGTAGCTTTGTAACCATATTGCTTTAGCATGCGGTCTATATTTTGTACTTCTACCTTTGTGCCGGGTAGGGGCGTAATTGTACCTGTATTTCCATATTCAGGAAAACCAATCAAGAGAGCTTCTTTGCTTGTATTAGATGTTACTACTTTATTCTGTATCAAATCTTTGTTATTGGTCAAGAACACAAAAGTTTTTTCTTCTATCAAGTATTTGCCGTTAGGTTTTTGGAGCGTATTAAGGCTGATTTGGTTATAAACGCCATCGAGAGAGATATACAATTTGTTTTTGTTGGTCAGTTTTGAGTCTATTTCTGCCCAAAATTTTTCATAACTGTATTTGTCTTCTTTCTGATTCTGGATAGTATTTCGGTAGTATTTATAGAATTTTTGGTCTAAGTCGTTACCATTTTCTTTTAATACCAACAGAGGGGCATTGGGCGTATCTTTGCCTGCTATCAAAAAAGCATAGTGTGTTTGGTCAGTAAATAGCTTATCAAAATGCTGGAAGCTGATAATATCTATGGCAGCTTCGTTGGGCTGTAATTTACTGACAAGTTCTTGGTAAGTTTTCGGGCTTTCAAAAAGCTGAGGGATACGTGCCGAAATACTTTTTTCAGACGTATTGGCAGCTCGCTCGAGCGAGTCAAGATTGATATTATCGTTGGAAAGTTCTTCTTTTGAGTAGGCATAATACTTTACGAGGAGTTCTTTTTGGGCGGTCCATTGTTGGTATTCCTTGATGAGCTGTGCATCTTTACTATTGATAATTTCATTTTTAATTTTGCTGGTTGTACTAAGCAGAATGGCTTTGGTAGCTAGGTGAGCTTCATACATATCTCTGAGCAAGGTAGGTTCTTGGGTGGCGTTGTCGGTGGCAAAAGAATAAAACCTAAGAAAAGTAGGGCGGAGTTTGTCCCAATAGCGTTCTTTCTCGACCTCGCTCATAGGTGGAAAATACGTTTTGATAAACGCCTGATTTTGAGCCAGTACTTCCCTGTAGAGTTTGGCTGCTTCTGCTATTTTTTGCATTTGCCAGTAGAGTAGTGCAAGGTCTTCTTTTGATTTGTTGTAATCAGGGTGTTTTTCTCCTAGCGTAGTTTTGCGTGTTTCGAGTGCTTGGGTGAGTAGTGTTTCAGCTTCTGAGAGTCGGTCTTTTACTCTATAAAAATTACCTAGGTTGCTGGCAGTGTTGGCGTAGGCGGGATGTTGTGTACCAAATTGTTTTTCGTAAATTCTGAGTGCTTCTTGCAGAAGCTGCTCAACTTGTGCATCTTTGCCCATTTCTACATAGAGTGAAGCCTGTAGATTGAGCATGTGGGCAAGGTCGGGGTGGTTGCGATTGCCGAGCCTTTTTTCTTTAAGCTTTACGGCATCTTGTAGAATTTTATCTGCCTGGTCATATTTCTTTTGGTCTTGGTAGAGCAGGGCAAGATTGACAAGCATGCGTTGATAATTGTTTGATTTTTCACGGAGTGTATTTTTTGCTACCTCGAGGGCTTCTTTGAGGAGCGATTCAGCTTCGGCATAGCGTCCTATGGTTTGAAACAGCATGCCCTTGTTGTTGAGCACTATGGCGTAAGAGATACTTTCTTTACCTTCGCTCTTTTTAATGACCTCGAGGGCTTGGTTAAAATGCTGCTCTGCTTCATTGTACTGCCCTAGGCTTTTATAGGTCATTGCAAGGTTGTTGAGCGAGGTAGCGTAGGCAGTACTGTTTTCTCCTAATAGATTTTTACGTAGTTCAAGAGCCTCCACGTTGGCTTGGTAGGCATCATCATAACGCCCAAAGGTAAGGTAAAGCAGCCCTAGATTACCAATCACTTTGGGGTAGTAGATTGTATTTTGGGCTTGTTTATTTTCTAACTCTGTTTTTGAGAGTTTGAATAGACCTTCTGCTCTTTTAAACCGATTGTTGGCATACGAGAATTGCCCCAGGTCATTGTAAGTTCGTGCAAGTTCAAGAGGTTGTTGGGTACTGCGGTCTTTGGTCAGACCCATAAAATCTGTAGTACGTACCAAGTTTTTTTTATATTTCTCGAATCGTTCTTCGTATTCATACAAGCCTGAGTTATCACTAAGGGCAATGGCAAAGTTAAAATTTGTACTATCATATCCGTTGCGCATTTCGGCAAAACTTTCGCTGAGGCTTTTGTTAGTTTTTGATTCACTATCTTGTTGTACTTTCTTAGCTTCTCGCTTGGAAGCATCTTTGGCTTTGTCCTTGATTTTGCCTAATATTCCTTGTGCAAGGCCAGCTTGTTGTAAAAAAAGTACTAAACAGAAAACTTTTAGGGAGATAAAATAGTGTTTCATAATCGCAAAAATGGTTAGATTGTTATGTAATGAATACGAAAAAAACTAAGTTTTATTCCAAATAATCTTATTTTTGTACCTTTCTAACTTGCATCAAGGAAAAGTATTATTTTAAGGAACACTATTTTTTTTAGAATAAAAATCATACCTTTGTGTATCAGGGTTGAGCATAATATTGATGGCTAAAATAAATAAGCAAACCCTTATTCTTTAAATCAAATAATCATAGAGCGATGTCTGCAAAAACAGTTGATTTGGTTTTATTAGTAGATGATAACGATACCGATAACTTCATCAGTAAACGCATTATAGAAATCACAAAATTTGCCAAGAAGGTAGAAGTACGCAACTCTGGCAAAAGTGCCCTAGAATACCTAGAGCAAGTCCAAAATACCCCCGAAAATCTGCCTGAGGTCATCTTTTTGGATATTAATATGCCCATAGTAGATGGTTTTGTATTCTTGTTTGAGTTTGAGATGTTTCCCGAGGCAATTCGTCAGAAATGTAAAGTAGTGATTCTGTCTAGTTCTAACAACAAGCGCGACATAGCCAAGATTGTAGATAATGAATATGTGATAAAGTTTATCACCAAACCACTCACAGAAAAAGCACTCAAAGAAATTCAAGGTATGATGGAATAAGCACTAGCACAACTTACCAAAAGGTAAAAATAAGCCTAAATGCCATACATAAGGTACTTCTTGCTGTACAGCAAGCAATATTCAAAATCTGCTTGCTTTACAGTAACCCCAAATCCAATCTACACAAAAATCTTCATATAAATTCTACAAACACACAAAGTCCAAGTGTAAAAATATAATTTTGCAAAGTTTTTGTAATTGTATGCTTATCTTATATCTGTATGCAAAACGCAAAGTGATAATCAATCATTAAATTTTGAAAATTAACAAAAAAGCGTATTCTGTTATCGGAATTTTGGGGTTTTTCAGCCTATTGGTAAGTATTGGGATAAAATACCAAACCAATGCCCTAGCCACTAAGGATATACCTGCTTTTTACCAAAACACCAAAGAAAAAGTTGAACAATCCTTACTTGCCTTTAGGCAGGCGCACGACCAATGGCAGCAACTCGCTTTTGCCAATCCTGATACTGTACTGACTTCTCAAAAACTTCCTGATAAGTACTTCTATTATCTGTTTGAAAATCAAAAACTTGCCCTCTGGTCTGATGCCTGCTACATACCCAAAGTACAATGGTCGCAGCAGCAAGAAGAGTTTCAGTTTCTAGCCCACGAAGGTAATTACTACTTGTTGATGCAATCAAAACGGACAAAGGATAGAGATACACTGCGGGCAATGAGCCTCCTAGAAATTTACAAAGAATACAAAATCCAGAATGCTTACTTAAGGTCAGGGCTTAACCCTAGTATTTTTGGTGGTTTGTCTCTCAATATCTCACAAAACCCTCAATTAAGCTATCAAAATATTTACGCCCCTAGCGGTAAGTTTTTGTTCTCGATTGAGCGAAAAGACGGTGCAGCACTGCCCAATTATAGTAGTGCTGCTTGGATTTTGTTGTTTTTCTTGCTTGGGGCTTGCGCCACTTTTCTGTGGCTGTATCATTTTACTAATGCTCGCCTACACAAGCATAGTCAATATATGTTTAGTTTTTTGATATGGTTAGGCTATCTCATTCCTTTGCGTGGGTTGATGCGCTGGTTAAAAGTTCCAGACCACTATGCCAATGGTTTTTTGTTTGACAGCAGTATTTATGATGCTTCTTGGTTTGCACCCAGCTTGTTTGATTTATTGCTGAATTTTTTTTTATTTGGGATAGGATTTTTATTTCTTACCAGGCATTTAGCGCGTTTTAAGTGGCTCAGATATATGATGGCTGCTTCGGCCAAATGGTATCCCGTATGGCTTGGGTTGAGTGTAGTAGGCGTGTGGACAGTAGTGCAAGGCTATTTGTATGTGTTAAGTACCTTGTTTATTAGCTCTCAACTTCAGTTAGACATCACGCGTACCTTAGATTTTAGCAACAAAAGTTTGTGGGGTATCCTAATTTTTGGGCTTTGTACATTGGTGTGTTTTTTAGGATTGCATTTTTTTGCAAGAATTTTTATTCTCTTTGCTGCTAGGCTACATGTTAGGCCTTTTTTATTGGGTTTACTACTAACTTTATTTTTTTGTGGTATGATGGCATACTCTGCCAATTATCCACAGTTTTTTTTGTTATTGAGTATTTTTTTGTTTTTGCTGGGCATCAATTATCAGCAGTTGCCAAGGTATTTGTATAGGTTTGTTTATACTACTTTTATTTATTTTTTTGTGAGTGCTTTGCTTTTTGCATCTTTGGGTGCTTACGCTGTTTATCATTATGGCAAGCAAAAAAGTTTGAAAGAAAGACGCACTTTTGCCACCTTGCTCATACCTGAGCAAGATCCACTAGCTGAGATACTTCTGGGAGAGGCAATCAGAAAAATAAAAGCAGATACCGCACTCAAAGCGGCTTTACAAGATACCACTTATCTAAAAAACGAACTTGCTTATGAGATTCAGAAAAAATACCTCAGTAAAAATTTTGATAGTTACCAGACACAAGTTTTGCTTTTTGGTGCAGATAACCAATCGCTCGACCCACAAAACCCTACCCTGAATTACCAAGATTATTATAACCGTTATCAAAGAGTAGATTATGGTACGGCAAGGCCTGAGATTTTTTTTATTGATTTGTCAGGTATTAACTTGGTGCGGCATTATGTGGCTTTTGTAGCAGTAGAAGATGCCAACAACACACTTTTTAATATCATTTTAGACATTAAGCAAAACCGCGACTTGTCTAACAATGTCTATCCTGAATTACTCATAGACAAAACCTACCACCGTAGCCAAGAAGGAAAGAACTATGGCTATGCCCTCTACGACCACCGACAGCTGGTCTATAGCATAGGAGATTTTAACTATGCCCGCGATTTTAGCAACGAATTTTTTGATGAAGAAGCACTTTTTCTAGAGGGGCTTCAAGTAGGCGGTTTTGAGCATTTATGTGTAGAGATTTCCTCCAAAAAAGTAGTGGTATCTATCCCTATTTATGCTTGGAACGCCATTTTTTCTAACTTTGCCTTTCTGTTTTTGGTGTTGATGTTTGAGATTTTGGGTTTTATGCTGGTCCACAGCCTCATCAACCGTTTACAAGGTTTCAAAGGAAATTTTGCTACTCGTATCCAGTTTTATTTAAACATTGCTTTTTTTCTGCCTTTACTTACAGTGAGCATAGCCACATTGAGTATCATCAGTGAAAATTATAGAGTAGACTTTTCAAAGCGTTTTGCCGAAGATACCCGTAAGATAGCCCGAAACCTCAGCCCCTACCTTGAGCAATACCTACAGCAAGGGCTTGACCAAGAAACCTTCCTTAGCCAGTCTTTGCAAATTGCAAAGTATGCTGGGCGCGACATAAATGTGTTTGACCCCTCGGGTAGGTTAATCATGACAAGTCAGCCTGCTATTTACGAAATCAAGATTCTATCACGCTATATCAACCCAAAGGCACTTTTTGACATAAAATACAAAGGTGAGACCGAAAGCATGCAAAAAGAGACAGTAGGTAAACTTAATTACCTTACTGTGTATATACCCTTAAAATCGTATGAGTCAGAGCAAGTATTGGGGCTAGTAAGTGTGCCTTTTTTTGACTTTCAGTATGAGCTTGAGCAACGCCTGATAGAGGTACTCAGTACCATTGTCAATATTTTTGTAAGTATTTTAATTTTATTTTTGGTGCTTTCTTACTTTGCTTCCAATCTACTGGTGATTCCTCTGCGGCTCATAACACAAAAGATACGCAATACTTCTTTTTATGATTACAGCGAGCCACTGGTCTGGGAGTCCAAAGATGAAATCGGGATTTTTGTCAAAGAATACAACCGAATGTTGCAAAAGTTAGACAAAAGTAAAGAAGCACTGGCTCGCAGTCAGCGCGAATCTGCTTGGAGAGAAATTGCCCAACAAGTTGCCCACGAAATCAAAAATCCACTTACACCCATACGGCTTACCTTACAAATGATGCAAAAACGCTTAGAAGGACAAACCGAAAAAGTGAAAGCTACCTTTGAACGTTCTATTGATACACTCATCGAGCAGGCTGATATTCTCAACGACATTGCCACTTCTTTTTCTTCTTTTGCTAAAATGCCCGTACCAAGTAGCGAGCGTTTTGAACTCATAGAACTTTTACAAAGCACCGAAACACTCTACGCTGATGAAAAAATAGAAGTAGCACTTCAGCTGATTCCTGGCAGGTTTTATGTGCAAGGCGACCGCAAACTTATGGGGCGTATCTTTACTAATCTTGTTAAAAATGCCTTAGAAGCTACCCCTGCCGAGCGACAAGCCAAGGTAGAAATCTCACTTAGTGCTGAGGTAGAAGGTATCATTAAACTTGCCTTTAAAGACAATGGAGAGGGGGTAAGCTTGGAAGCACAAGACAAACTTTTTATGCCCAACTTTACCACTAAAAGTACGGGCTCGGGTATAGGCTTGGCTGTTTCTAAGCGCGGTATAGAGCATGCAGGCGGTAGAATTTGGTTTGAGACCGAATTGGGTAGAGGAACTACTTTTTACATTGAACTGCCGCTGGTGGATTGAGTTTGAGAGGCCTTACCATAATCTGCCGCTAATCACCATTTATCTAATCTGTATAATTTGCCCTGCACTCAGTACAGTGTTTTGGAGTTGATTCAATCTAATGAGGTCTTCTTGGGTTACTTTGTAGCGTATAGCGATGGCAGCAAGGGTTTCATTTTGACCTACTTCATGAAAGAGATAACCTTTTTTGGGTGTAGCGTTTCCGTAATGTCTGAAATGATGTGGTTTGATAAAAAACTTATCACTTCTTAGTTGATTTGGCTTGTTAAAATCATAGAGTAGCATAGGGTTAAGGGTATAACCTTGATAATGTACCTCAAAATGCAGGTGTGGCCCCGTGCTAAATCCTGTACTGCCTACAGCCCCAATCATTTGCCCTGCTTTTACGCGTTGCCCTGTTTTTACGCTGCGTTTAGAGAGATGTGCATAAAGTGTTTCCAAACCATTGTCGTGCTTGATGATAACATAGTTGCCATAGCCTTTGCCATACATAGAGAGTTTGATAGTTCCATTAAATACTGCAAAAACAGGCTCGCCCAAGGGCAAAGCTAAATCTACGCCATGGTGAAAATGTCCCCATCTAGGACCAAAGTTAGAGGTTTTGAGTTGTGTATTGCGTAGGGGGGGAGCCCAGAGTTGCTTTTTTTCTACATTATAAAGCTCTATATAAATTGGATTTTTAAAAGTAGCAGGGTTAAAAGCACTATTTTTTTGGAAATTATATTGAAAAGCGATGCTTTCGCAAGCTACTTGGCTTGAGTCAGAGGCTTGCTCAGGTATTTCGGCAGCATTTTGAGCATTTACAAAGACATTGAAGTATAAAAGCAGATAGATACACTCAAATTTTCTGAGAAGTTTATGCTTCCATTTCCAATTTTGCATCAGTTGCAATTTCAATTACTTTATTTTTTAGCTTTACTCGAATTTAGTCTGATAAGGTTCACGGAGTTGATTACTTCGTTTAATTTTTTTTGGATTGTACTTAGGAATTAGGTAAGATAAATTAATTGAAAAATGGTGCAGTTTAAAATCACTGTCTATGTAGCCAAATCTATAAATTAGCGCATTGATAGCGCCTCTATTTTCTTTTACTACCTGTGGATTCAGCCCAGTATAGACCCTTGCTTCTATGGTAAAATCACTACCTGTGTTTAGGAAATTAAAGAATCTGAATCCTCCACCTAGTATAATGCCATATTGTAATGCGTTGCGCTGCTGAAAACCCAATAAATCAAAGGTATTGTCATTATTGATAGGCTGTCTTGCACCTACCTCTCCGAGGTCATCTGTTCTGACTGCAGTGGCCTTGGCTGAGAGCAAATAATCAACTGACCCACCTACCATCAAAAAAGGCTGTACTTTATTGCGAATAGAAACCTTTTTACTTACTTCTTGCCCATTTTCATCTTCTTCTATGATTTCTTTGATTTCTTTTCTTTTGAAATGATATTTAAGCAAGACGGGCAAAGAGAGTTTTATCTGATTTTCGGTAAAACTAATATTTGCAAAATTGAGCAGCTCATCTTCAAATAAATAGCTTTGTTGTCTCAGTACCAATTCAGTTAAGAGGGAGAAAGATTTTTTCTTGCCTCCAAAAGGGAGCTCTAGGGCGAGTCCAAACTCATAGCCTAGCTGTGGGGTGTACATACCTCTTGCAATATCAGATTGGTCAAGACTAAAATTGGTAGTGGTTTGTACTTGACTAAAATTAGCTCCAAAACGCACCCCTAAGAAAAAAATAGGTGAGGTTTGCATTTGGCTGTACAATTCTAAAAATTCAGGAATATTGGTTTCAGGAATATATCGGGTATCTCTTGGGTCGTATTCAGGATTTTCTTTTAATTGAAGTTTTATAAACTCAATCATGCTTTCTTCAGCCTTTGCATTGTCATTTACATAAAGGTAAATGAGTGTCATGTATTTGTATGCTTCTATTTTGTCTTCTTTTTTAAGTCTATCTTCTTTTTTGAGAGACTTATCATCTAGGCAACTTTCAAGAATGTTCTCTGTTACTACTTTATCGATAGTACCTTTTTTGTAAGCATCTATGACTTGTGCCAGTTTCACCTCACAGCTCTGTGCATTTGCCAATGGGTTGTCGAGCCATAGGAAACACAAACTCATGCAAGTAAGGTAAATAACATTCAATTTTAGCATATCCTATTTTCAAGTTTTCAAAATATCTGATGTAATTGAGCAATTGTAAATTATGAGTTGTGAGATATGATTTTTTAATTTATCATTGTCTGCAACTTATAAGTTAAAATAACCGAAATTATTATCTACGTTTTCTTTATCTTTTGGTAATGGTTCAAAAACAAAATAATCAATTAGTTTATGTAAAATACTTCTCATCAATTGATTGTAAGTCAGCTACCAAGAACCAGTCTGTTCATAATTTTCTATTCTTTGATACCTGAGTCGTACTGTTCGCAAGTTTTCTCATACGGAATAGAGTTGTCTGCGCCTTCTTCTCCTGATTTGACTGTTTTTTTTGTATCTTTTAGCGGAGATACAAAGCGTTCCCATTCTTTTTCAGTCATATTTCTATTGATGCTGGGACATATCTCTTGCGACATTGCCTCTAGGCTCGTGGGCCAAGCCCTTACTAGGTTATCTCTACAGCCTGCCAATAGTTTGGTACCATCAGTACTAAAAGTAATAGACCAAACCCAGTCATCATGGTCTTTAAGCACAATGGGCGGGCGGTCAAAATCGTTTGGTGTTTTGATGTTCCAGATGCGTACTGATTTATCAAAACTTCCTGTGGCAAGTTGTGTAACATCTTCATCTTTGCTAAAAGCCATTTGATTGATACGGGCAGTATGTCCTCTGAGTGTAATACCTTTCAGTGTTTTGCCTTGGGTGTAGTAAACCTGTACTAAGCCACTGGCGTCACCCAGTGCCAAGTAATTGGCATCTTCGCTAAGGGCAAGCGAGATGATTTGTCCAAGCCCTGCGGTAGGGAATGTTTCTGCTTGAGTATAATCACCCCTAAGTAGTTTGACAGATGCGCCATTGGTAAAAGCTATTATCCCTTTGGAGGCAGCAATGGCATTGATTTGCCCTAATTGGCTTTGTATAATGTTGCTCTTTCGGGTTTGGGTATTGCCCAAGTGTAGGTTACCTCCTTCATCAGCAAAAATTATTTTTTGGTTGCTTACAAAAGTTACAAACCAAATCTGCCCTACGGAACTATTGGTAACAGGGATTTTCTCGGGTTCTACTTCTAGGTTACCCTCAGGAAATAGCCATACTTCGCGGTAGTTACCCACACAAGCAAGGTAATTTTTACTTGGGCTTAGTGCCAATGCACGGTGAATGCCTAGCCCACCGCCTTTTGGATAAGTTTGAATTGGTTCTTTGCTTGCAATATCCCAAAGCATAATTTTACCATCACTCCCTGCTGAATAGACCTGCCCTGTTTGCTTACCTACTAAGGCACGCACATTGGCACCGTGTCCTCTGAGTTCGTTATAATTTTGTTTCTTTGCTGCTTTTACTCTTTTAAGTGCATAATACAGCCCAGCGTAGAGGTCAGGGTGATTGGGGTCGCCTCCATATCGCTTATGAAACTTGTAGGCTTGCTCTGCTACAAGGGCTTCTTTTACAGGGTCATCTTCAAGTTCTAATGATTTGATGGCCATAGAATTGGCAATGGAGAGCATTCTAAGTTTGTCAGCTTCTTGGCGTGCGATGTCGGCAAGCTGTTTTTCTATGTCGGCAAGTTCTTTATTAAGTTGAGCAATTTCAGCTTCTTTTTTAGCTTTTTCTTCGGCAGTTTTTGCTTCTATGGCAGAGAGTCTTGCTTTTTCTGCGGAGAGCTTTGCCTTCTCCGCAGCAAGTTTTTCTTTTGTCTTAGCGGCTTCTGCCAATGTTAGCGCAACCTCAGCATCTTTACGTGCCTTAACAGCTTCTAATTCCTTCTTTTTGGCTTTTTTACTGGCGGCTTCAGCTCTTTTACTTTCTGCGGTAGCACGGATAGCCTCTTTCCTTGCCTTTCCTGCTGCTTTTTCAGCAATTATTCCTTGCTTTACAGCTTCTTGGCTTTGTATCCAAGCATAGCCTGCCAAGATAATAGCAAAGACCAATGCTGCCAATATCAATCTAAATATAAAGGCTGCCCTTTGTCGGTCGCGTTGTCTTTTTTGCTCTTGGTTGATGATGAGCTGGTCGTGAGCTTCTTTGCTAGATTGCAAAAACCACATGGTGCGGTCAAAAGTAGGGTGGTAGCGTATTCCCCAGGCCTTAGTTGGTTTTTGCTTATTGCGCCAGTCGAGGGCTATTTCTAGGTCGGGGTTTGTCCATAGGCCTGTTTGTCCTTTTTGATGTCTTTCTGCATCTTCGGCAAGGCGTTGGTAGAGTTTTACAGAGTTTACTTCTTCTTCTACCCAAGTATTGAGGGTAGTCCAGACACGGATAAGGCTTTCGTGAGAGATTTCTATGGTACTGCTACTGTCTAGAGTATTTACTTCATCTTCTGAGGGCAAGAGTAGTCCTCGGTCTTTTTGTCTGAAAGGGGTAGTTACTGCGATTACTTCTGCTTCACTGGCATTGATTTCTTCGGCGATTTGCCGAATTTGTGCAGGTTTTTTGATGCACTTACCATCATTGGTAACTTCTACAATGGCACGAAATACCTTAGCACAGGTATTTTTTTGTTCGGGAGGAAGTTCATTAAAGGCTTCGTTGGCGTGCACTGAGAGTGCTTGTGCTACGCCTCCAATGTTTTCATAATGCACTAGCTTGAGGCTTGGGTCGCGCTGTTTATATTTCTGCCATTCATTCCAAGTACGCATCAGGGCGTGCTGCATGAGCGGGAGCTGGTCAGGAATATTTTTGACATCATCAAGCACTCGCTCTACTAACTCTTCTTCAATAGAAGCTTCCATGTACTCAATAGGTCCTATGATACTCTGCCTTTGCTCTGCCCTTGTCATAAAAGGAATCAGAAACTGGCTGTCGTTCATTTTTTTTGTGAATTCAGGATAGTAGGAACAGTATCCCAAGAAATCAGAGCGCATCGTGATTACCACATAGAGGGACAATGCAGGTTCTTTGCTTAACTCAAGTAAAAGTTGAATAAACTTGTCTAATTCGTGTCGGTTTTGTGTATTGTTTTGCTCACCTCGAAAATACTCTTCAAAATGGTCAAAAAACAAAAGTGTATTGGCTGGATTTTCTTCTTGCTGGTGTTTGAGTGAGGTAATCACATTTGCTGTATCATCAGTATCAGGTGACAACCCAAGCACCTCAAGCAAATGACTATAGGGAAGTTCAGAAGGTTGTATGCTATTGATATTCCACTCAAGTTGATTTTCAGCAGGATTTTTATCGCGCAAAACAGGCAACAAGCCACAATAAATAAAAGAAGACTTTCCCACACCCGACGAGCCAATTACTGCCACAAACCTATTTTGCATCAATTTTTGTGTAACTTCTTGAATGTGTGTAGCTCTTCCAAAAAACAATGCGTGCTCATCAGGACGAAAAGGGCGCAAGCCAGGAAATGGATTGTCTATGCTTTTTGTGGAAGTAGTGTAAGTTTCCATATCTTTATGCGCATTTAATGATTAAATTCAAGTACTTTTGGGCTGTACTAAGTAAGTAGGCTATTGTAGGTTATTTCTTATTAAATCTGTCAGGTTTCTATCAAATAATTAATTGCACGTACTTACATATCAGCAATTTGGCTATTATCTTTTGTGTTGGTAATTTCTGCCAAAAAGTTATATTCATTTTACTCACTGCAAAGTAAGCAATCATTTTGACAAAAAAAATTATTCAACATTAAAAATGACAAAGATGGTTAATTTTTACCCTGGTCCCTCAAAGATTTATCCACAAATCAACACATATCTACAAGAAGCTGCGCAATCGGGTATCTTGGGTGTGAATCATAGAAGCCCTGATTTTATTGCAATGGCACAAAATACCATCACGCTGCTCAAAGAAAAGCTCAATATCCCGGCTGATTATTGGGTGTTTTTTACTTCTTCAGCCACAGAGTGCTGGGAAATTTTGGCACAATCACTCATCAAGCAAAAAAGTCTGCATGTTTTCAATGGGGCTTTCGGTGAAAAATGGTGGCAATATACCCAAAAACTCAAAGCCGAACCCTCTCACATCAAAGCCTGTACTTTTGAACTTGACCAACTGCTTGAGCTTCGGCAAGTAGCTGAACATTATACCGAAGACACTGAAATGATTTGCTTGACCCATAATGAAACTTCTAATGCTACTGCCCTCTGCAATGAAATCATTGCGATTATTCAGCAAGCCTTTCCTGAGAGCCTGATTGCTATAGACGCTACATCTTCGCTCGGAGGGGTGTGGCTCGAGATTGAAAATGCCGATATTTGGTATGCCTCTGTACAGAAATGCTTGGGTCTGCCCGCAGGCATGGCAGTGATGATATGCTCGCCGCGTGCCATTGAGCGTGCTTTGGCAATTGGTGAAAATCAGCATTATAATAGCCTTGTGTCTATGATAGAGAACATGGAGAAATTTCAGACCACGCACACGCCCAATGTACTAAATATTTTTCTACTGGGCAGGGTAATGCAGCAAGTCCCACCCATCAAGCAAGTAGCTGCAAGACTTAAGCTACAAGCCAACTATTTTTATGAACTTTTTGAGGACATTGCTTCCATCCGCCCCCTTGTGAGTAACTTCTTTGCACGCTCTCAGACAGTACTTGCGTGGCAAAGCAACGAACAAAATATCAGAGAAATCAAAGAGGAGGCTTTAAAACAGAATATTATTCTTGGAAATGGCTATAAGTCTTGGAAAAGTACAACTTTTAGAGTAGCAAATTTTCCTGCCATCTCTGCACAAGATATTGCATTATTAGATGATTTTATTCAAAAATGTATGAAATAATATAAATTTACTAATAATTTAAGCTAAAAAATAAACCAATTCAAACCAAATATCGTTTGGGAAACGGCTAGATTTTACCTAGCTTTACAAACTCATTTTTAAAGACATATATCTATGAATTGGAAAGAAATATTATCGGTCTCATTGGTCTTGTTTTCTGTCATTGACATCTTGGGTTCTATCCCTGTCATCATTGATTTACGCAAAAAAGCAGGACATATACAGTCTGAAAAAGCGACCATTGTAGCAGGGCTGATTATGCTGGCGTTTTTGTTTTTGGGAGAGTCTATTCTAAAACTTTTTGGGCTTGATGTGCCTTCTTTTGCCATTGCAGGCGCATTGGTTATCTTCTTTTTAGGGCTTGAAATGGTGCTAGGAATTCACTTTTTCAAAGATAATTCAGGCTTAAATCCTCAGTCATCTTCCATTGTGCCACTGGCTTTTCCGCTCATTGCTGGGGCAGGTACTATGACCACTATCCTCTCGCTACGGGCAGAGTACAGTCAGTTGAATATTTTGGTAGGCATTGTGGTCAATCTTATTTTTATTTACATTGTCTTGAAAACTTCTCACTGGATTGAAAAAAGACTCGGGCAGGCAGGGGCAGACGTACTTCGCAAAGTATTTGGAGTGATTTTGCTTGCCATTGCTGTCAAACTTTTTAAAACTAACCTTGCCATAGATATAAATGCTATGCTAGAAGCCTACAGGCAGGTGAAGCAAAACTAAAAAATAATCGGTTATGCTGTAAAACAGACTTTAGTCTGTTTGAGTGGCTAGGACGGCAGGCTTATCACAAAAATTGTCAGAGAACTGAAATAATCGGTAGTCCGACAGTGAATGGTGTATGTTCTTTTTGACTAATTTGAGGTCTATTTCGATGAATTTTTTAAGGTTATATCATGACGAAATAGTCATTTTTCACTCCATAGCCCATAGGTTGCAACCTATGGGCTATGGAGTGAAAAAGTTTTCAAAGCATGCACACTTTATTCAGCAACTACCAAATAATCTTTGGTGGTCTAGCCAACAAGTTGCGTCAGCATACCTTATTTTTTACTTCATATTTCACTTTGTAAAAACCAAAAATCACTTAAAAATGACTACTTTTAGGCAGATTTTTGGTTTTTAAGAATAAAATTATGACACAAATCACACGCTGGGGCATTATGGGTTTGGGCAAAATTGCCCAAAAATTTGCAGAAAGTCTTGCTTATGTACCCAATGCAAAGATAGTAGCAGTAGCTTCTCGCAGTAAGGAAAAAGCGGCTGAGTTTGCCCAAAAATTTGGGGCAGCACATCATTACGAAAGCTATGAGGCAATGCTCGACAACCCCGAAGTAGAGGTAGTTTATATTGCCACGCCCCATACCTTGCATCACGAAAATACCATGGCCTGCTTGCACAAAGGCAAGGCTGTACTTTGCGAAAAGCCTTTTGCCATGAACTTGGCACAAGTCAAAGAGATGACCACCTTGGCAAAAGAGAAAAATTTATTCTTAATGGAAGCACTCTGGACCAAGTTTTTGCCCTCTTTCAAAGCAGTAAAACAGTTGATAGAGGAGGGCAAAATAGGTAAAATACATACCTTACAAGCTGATTTTGGTTTTCAAGCCCCCTATTTGCCCGAGGAAAGGATTTTTAATCCCAAATTAGGAGGTGGCTCGCTGCTTGATATAGGCATTTATCCCTTATTCTTGGCTGTCAGTCTGCTTGGAAAGCCCGATGAACTGACCGCTAGGGCAGTGTTTGGCGAAACAGGTGTGGACAATAGCTGTGCGATGGTCTTGAAGTACCACTCGGGTAGTCTGGCAGTGCTAACCGCTTCTGTGGTAGCTTACCAATCCATTGAAGCAAATATTTTTGGTGAAAAAGCCGCTATCAAGATGAATACACCCTTCCATACACCACAAACCCATATAGAACTGAAAGAAAGATTTACAACTGTCCGTACCTTGGAAGTTGAAACCGAAGGCAACGGCTACAACTATGAAGCCATAGAAGTAGGCAACTGCTTGCGTGCAGGCAAGGTAGAAAGCGAAGTGATGTCGCACGCAGACAGTCTGCTCTTGATGGAAATGCTTGACTGGGTGAGATTGGAGGCGGGGATTTGTTATGATTGAAGCCTAGAATTTACTGTTTTGTCGGATTAGCTTGACTCTGGTTTAAGTGGCTTTATTTGAAAGTGGGAATAAAAAAAATATGAGATTCGTTTGCTTTAAAATCAGAAGAGTAAAGGATGAGGTGTAATTTTAAAAAAACACCCACCTAATACTAAAACCCTAAAAATTACCAATTTATGATAACTAACTAGGCGCAATTGAGAATTGATGAGGTCTAAAAGCTGTATATTATTCCTTTTTGGTTAAATTTGTAATAAATACAATGATGATGGAAACAGAAAATAACAATATCATTGAGCAAGATGCTCAATCTCAAGAGATAGAAGATACAAGTGGAGATAAGCTGCGCACCTATCCTTTTGGCGACCCCACCAAAGTAGATGTGGACATTCGGGAGGATAAAATGTCTATTTTTCAGTATATGCGCGATTATGACCGCAAAAGACTGATTATAGACCCTGCTTATCAACGCAATTTTGTTTGGACACCCGACCAAATGAGTCGTTTTATAGAGTCTATTTTGCTGGGTTTCCCCCTGCCTCCTTTCTATGTCAATCAAACCGTGGAAAACAAGTTGGTCATTATAGATGGCTTGCAACGTACTACTACGCTGCATCGCTTCGTCAATGATGAATTTACCTTGAAAGAGCTTAAAACACTGCCTGACATCAATGGGAAAAAATTTTCAGAGTTGCCTGAGTCTTACCGAGCCAAGATAGAAGATAAAAATATTCAGTTATATATCTTAAAGCCCTCTACCCCTATTGAGGTAGTCTATGAGCTTTTTGATAGAATCAACACAGGTGGTACGCAGCTAGAAAGGCAAGAAGTAAGAAACGGTATATTTTTAGGCAAATCTACAGAACTGCTTGCCGAGCTTGCTAGTGAATCCTATTTTCGGAAAGCCATCAATGAAGGCGTAAGTCCTAAGCGAATGAAAGACAGGGAAGTCGTATTGCGCTACTTGGCTTTTAAAATCTTTGACTATGAGCGAGATTATGCGGGAGAATTGAATGAGTTTCTGGAAAATGCCATGAAAAAAATCAATAAAATGGGTGAAGAAGAGCTAGAAATACTCAAGCAAGACTTCAAAAGAGTGATGAAACTTACCTATGATTTCTTTGGTAATCGAAATTTTCGCTTTCCTAAACTAAATAAAGAAGGAAAGACTTCCAAAGGTTCTATAAATACCTCTATGTTTGAATCAGTAAGTTATTTTTTCTCTATCAATACAGATGAATTTCTGACGAGAAACCGCACACAGATTATTCAAAACTTTGAAAAATTAATCACCCACGAAGCATACCAAAAAGCAACAAGAGCCTCAACAGGCACAAAAGCAAATGTACTCACTAGGTTCAAATTAGCACAAGAAATTTTAGGCAATCTCTCTACATAATCTTAAACTTATAATGCCATGCTTACGCAAATAAAACTCAAAAACTTCAAAGTATTCAAAGAAGAAACTAGCTTTCCTCTAGCCAAAATCAACCTCCTCACAGGCATCAATGGGCGAGGAAAATCCAGCCTTTTGCAGGCTCTTTTGCTGATGCGACAAAGCATTGAGCAAGACGAAAACACAAGCCAACTCTATCTGAATGGGAGTTGTGTGCGCTTGGGTAGCTTTGAAGATGTGAGCAATGTTGATTCGGTAGAAGATGTAATTGAAATAGGATTTTCTTTGTTCAATACCGAAAAAGAATTATCCATAGACTTAAATCATTCTTTTGTGAAGAATCTCACAAATCACTCTGCAGTTGATTTAAAAACACTACATATCTCTTCCAATCACTCCTTCTGGAATAAACAATCGCTTGCAACAACAAAATCAATTGAAATTTATCAAAATTCAAAATCTTCTGAAATTCCATATACAGAAAAATGGATTGACACAGACTTGGCATTTGATAAAAATTCAAATTTGAACGCGCTTCACCGTGTTTTCTTTCTTTACATGAAAATAAATGAAGACACATTTTTCACAAGTCAGTATTTTCATAAATTTAATGAAATCCACTATGTTTCTGCTGACCGCATAGGCCCAAAAGATTTTTATCTCAAAGAAAATCTAGGCAAGTTCATCAATGTAGGTGCAAAAGGCGAGATGATTGCCAATGTCATTGCCCATAAAAAAGAAAAAGATGAATTGGTCAATGATGTGCTTTACCTAGGAGAAGATGCCAAAACCCTTGAACAGCAGATTCAAGAATGGCTAAAAGAGATATTTGGAGAAGCCAAATTTAAAATAGAAGACAAAGGCGACATTATTTATTTGTATTTCAACACAAAAAATGATGGCAACTGGTACAAACCCTCCAATGTAGGCTTTGGCTTTTCATACATCTTGCCCATTATCGTTTCGGGTTTGATAGCCAAAGAAGGCGAAATCTTAATCATAGAAAACCCTGAGGCACACCTCCACCCAAAGGCACAATCTAAATTAACTGAATTTCTGAGCAAAGTAGCCAGTACAGGTGTGCAGGTATTCATAGAAAGCCATAGTGAGCATATCTTGAATGGCTTGAGAATAGCCGCCATCAACCAAGATATTGACATCACCAATGAAGACATCAGCGTCTTGTATTTCCACGAAAAAGAAGAGGGCTATTTTACGCAAATTCCTATCAAGCCCAATGGTGATATAGAGGTATGGAAAGAAGATTTTTTTGACCAAACGAATCAAGATTTAAGCAAAATTTATGGAATATAAGCTATGGAAATATTTATCAATGAACTTTCTCTGGAAGGACAGTACCATACTGATACAGAATTTACTGATGCTGTGAAGACTATTGTAGAGTTACTCAATCTATTACAGAATAAAATTCCTGAAAAGGTATTTTTTAGAACTGATTTGCTCAAACATCAGCCAACAATTCAAGGTGAAATTCTTTCAGCGAGTGTTCAACGCTTGAAAGAACCTGTGAAAGAGCAATTTAGAAGATTGGTTTTCAATAACTCACAAGATTGGATTTATACAAAAAAGCAAGAGGAAGATGCTGATTATTTTTATTTCCCTCATATTGACAGAACAAAAGACATTCAAAATTTATCTATCCAAAAAGTAAATCAAACAACTCTAGCAGAGATAAGTGAACGTATCCTTCAAAAAAGAGAAGGTACACTTATCGTAATCAATTTTAGTAACTCTAAATTCGCAAAATCTGACCTTACTACTATCTTTAAAATTCAAAATGAAGGACAGAAAGACCTCATTGAGGTTTTAAGTTTTGATGATAGAAACAGCCTCGAGACTTGGCTAGAACTGGAATATGAATTTAGCAAAACGGAATATGATTATGATTCTCAGATACCTCCCACAGACCAACAAACTATCTTGAGAGATACTACCAAATTTAAAGCAACCAGTTACAAAGTACAAGGCAGAACAGTGTATGAAGAACTCAGAGACGGGACTTACTGGTATGTAGATAATCTTCACTATAGCACAGCAAGTCACTTGGAAGTCTTCAATCCTAATACAGACACTCATTTGGGAGAGGCAAACTTAGAAGGTATTTTAGATGAGTCAAAAGCAGATGAGAAAAAGAAAATAAAGAGGTATTTGAGTTGATGGACATATCTGCTCGGTGTAGTGCTATAATTGTAATGTTGCTTAACCTTCAGTACTAAAAGCCCAATATCACAGATTCTCACAGAGAGCGTTAAACAATCAGCTATTTAGAACAACTTACCTTAATTTATTGCTATTTGGCAATTACTTGTGTAATATTGCCCTCTCAAAATACCTTAAATTCTCATGAAAAAGCTGATTATTCTTTTATTACTATTGTGCTGTTTACAGCCTTCTTTTGTCATTGCACAAAAAAACTTTTTACAATCGGGTCCTATGGTAGGTTACTCCAGTATGCGTGAAGTAATGCTTTGGGTGCAAACCAGTGCGCCTGCTCAAGTAAAATTTGGATACTTCGAGAAAGGCAAACCCAACACCCGCCAATTTACCGAAACCATCACTACGCAAAAAGAAAATTTATTCATAGCGCATCTTGCTGCCCCTACCGAACCAAGCCTGAGGTATGAATATGAACTTTACCTTAATGAACAAAAAATAAATTTTGACTATCCGCTTGAGTTTCAAAGCCAAACACTTTGGCAATGGCGTACTGACCCGCCCGAATTTGAATTTGCCATAGGAAGCTGTGCCTACATCAACGAAACACCCTACGACCGACCAGGCAAACCCTATGGGGGTGAATATCAAATATTTGAAGCTATCCGCACCCAAAAACCTGACTTTATGCTTTGGATGGGTGATAACACATACCTCAGAGAGGCTGATTGGGAAGTAGAATCAGGCATTTACAAACGCTACACGCACACACGCAGCACACCCGAAATGCAGGCTTTGCTTGCCTCTACCCACAACTACGCTACTTGGGACGACCACGACTTCGGCCCCAATGATTCTGACAGAAGCTATTGGCTCAAAGATATTACGCTCAGGGCATTCAAACTCTTCTGGGCGAATACTGGCTATGTGATGAAAAAAGGTGTGGCAAATACCTTTGCTTGGAACGACTGCCAGTTTTTTATGCTTGACAATCGCTATTTCCGCTCTCCACAAAATAAGCAAACTGGTGAACGTGCCTACCTTGGCGAGGAACAGCTAGATTGGCTCATAGATGCTTTGGTAGCCAGTAAAGCTACTTTTAAGTTTATAGTAGTAGGCGGTCAGGTACTGAACGATAATCCGGCCCAGTGGCTCGAGAACTACGACAAATACCCCAAAGAAAAAGCAAAGCTACTCAGTGAAATTGAAAATAATAACATCTCAGGAGTAGTTTTCTTAGATGGCGACCGACACCATACAGAGCTTTCTAAAATGGAAAGAGAAGATAATTATCCGCTTTATGACCTTACTGTGTCGCCACTTACCGCAGGTGCAGTAGGCGACCGCTCAAAAGATGAAGCCAATAGCCACAGAATAGAAGGTACTTATTTTGGAGAGCGGAATTTTGGCATGCTCAAAGTAAGCGGCCCTCGTAAAGAGCGTGTACTTACTATTCGTATCCTCAACAATGCAGGCAAAGAAATCTGGAAAAAAGAAGTCAAAGCAAGTGAGTTGGAGAAAAAATAAGGGCATGATTAGTTTTTTGGGGCAGTTTTACTTCCATTTTTTAGCTAAATGGCTTTAACCTTAAAAGAAAATGTACAGTCCTAATTATCCTTTTTTTGTGCAAATCTCTGATTTGCATATTCGTGCAGACCTTGATTTTAGGTTTTCTGACAGCGCGAGTCCTTGGGAAAACTTGCAACAGACAGTGCAGCATCTCAGCCAACTCAAATCGAAGCCTGATTTTTTGGTAGTAACGGGCGACCTTGCCGACATTCAAGAACAAGCCGTTTATGCACCTATTGCAAACCTACTCACTGCTTTGCCTTTTCCTGTTTATTGGCTAGGGGGCAACCATGATGACCCAGACTATATGGAGGCACAAGCCGAAAAGCTGGGAGTTCAGCCTGAAAAGACATTTGCCATCAAGCAAACACGCTTTGTCTTGCTCAATAGCGTAGAACCTAGTCGCAAAGAAAGCTACGGAATTTTATCTGAAAAAGAGCTAGATTTCCTGAGGGTTACCTTAGCAAGTACCAACGAAGCGCAATGTATTATTTGCTTACACCACCCACCTGTGCCTACGGGCAGCGCATGGATGGATAAAATGTGTCTGCTCAATGCCGAAGCCTTGCTCAATATTATTTATCAATACGAGAAGGTGAAAGCAGTGCTCTTTGGGCATATTCACAGTGAGTTAGACATAAATATCAACTCAATTCGCTTTTTGGCGACACCTGCCACTTCAAGGCAGTTTAAGATTGCAGAAGAATTTGCCTTTGATGCCTTGCCGCTAGGCTATCGAGAAATAGGATTTGATACCAATGACCAACTACAAACAGAGGTTGTTCGCCTAAATATGCCATGACACACGAGTATTTTATGCAAAAAGCCCTTACACAAGCAAAACTTGCTTTTGAAGAAGGCGAAATTCCAGTAGGGGCAGTGGTAGTAGCAGAAGGGCAAATCATTGCTCAAGCCTATAACCAAACTGAAAGACTCAAAGATGTAACCGCTCATGCCGAAGTGCTTGCCATTACAGCGGCTGCCCAAGCACTGGGAGCAAAGTATTTACAAGGCTGTTCGCTCTATGTTACCTTGGCGCCTTGTCTGATGTGTGCAGGGGCTATCTACTGGGCTCAGCCTAGCCTGCTAGTATATGGAGCAGACGATGCCCAGAGAGGTTTTCAAAATTATCATAATACACAGCGCAAAGATGGACGCCTACTACACCCCAAAACGCAAGTGATAGAGGGTATACTTGCCAACGAATCTGAACAGTTGTTAAAAACTTTTTTTCAGCAACTAAGAAACTAAATACACACTTGTAGGTTGCTATAGTAGTGCGCAAGCACACAAAAAAAACTTTACTAAACTTATTTTTTTAATCTAAATATTACAAAATTATGGCTTTCGAACTTCCAAACTTACCTTACGCACATGATGCCTTAGAGCCTCACTTTGATAAAATGACCATGGAAATACACCACGGCAAGCACCATGCAGGCTATACCAATAACCTTAATGCTGCCGTAGAAGGCACTGACCTTGCAGGCAAATCTATTGAGGAAATCTTAAAAGGATTAGGACGCGACAATATGGCACTCCGTAACAATGGAGGGGGTTATTTTAATCATAATCTTTTTTGGACCATTCTTTCTCCTAGTGGCGGCAGCGAACCCATAGGCGAGCTTGCCGAGGCAATCAACAGTGCTTTTGGTTCTTATACTCAATTCAAAGAAGAATTCTCAAAAGCAGCCGCCACACGCTTTGGTTCTGGTTGGGCTTGGCTTTGTGTAGAAAATGGCAAATTAGTAGTCTGCTCTACACCCAACCAAGATAACCCCCTTATGGCTGATGCAGGCTGCAGCGGAACTCCTATCTTGGGGCTTGATGTATGGGAACACGCCTATTATCTCAACTACCAAAACCGCCGTCCTGATTACATTGGTGCTTTTTGGAACATTGTAAACTGGGAACAAGTAGCAGCAAATTTTGCTGCGGCAAAATAGTGGCAATGACTGATCTTTGTTAGACTAGGAGGAAACTACAAACACCCAAGTCTGATAAAATACGCAAATATTAAAACCAACATATCCCCCTAAGTGCTTTGAGAACGCTTAGGGGGTTAAAAATATACTTTCTGCATTATCAAAGCTGGTTATATTCTCACTTGATACTCTTTTTGCGCCAATCGAAGCTATTTTTATTGGACACTATCTACCTAGATATTGAAACACTTACCTTGCTTATTTCACTATACATTTACTCTTCATTTACCAAATCTATACCGAGGCATTTCAAGTTTTCTTGCTTCATAATCCCAATATTTTACCTAGTTTTGGAAAATCTTTAGAGAGATAAATCCAAGAACATGAAAAAAATCTTCAAAAATAAGTGGGTAAAAGGTATTTTAGGAACATTGCTCGTGTTACTGATATTGGTAGGAGGGCTATATTGGTGGAACAACGAGGCACTCCCAGAAGGCGAAGCAGGTGCAAAGGCAGACGCATTGGCAAAAAAAATGATGCAGGCAGTCAATATTGATGCTTGGAACGCAACAGGGGCAGTAAGTTGGAATTTTGCAGGAAGAAGACAGCATATTTGGGACAAAGAAAGGCATTTTTCACAAGTAACTTGGCAGGAAAATATTGTATTGGTCAATAACCATACACAGACAGGCATTGTGAAGCAAAAATCTAAAGACAACAAAAAAACAGACGCTGAGCTAATAAAAGAGGCTTGGGAGATATGGGTCAATGACTCATTTTGGCTTAACTCTATTGCCAAGCTTTTTGACCCTGGCACTATACGTGAACGTATCATTTTACCCAATGGAGAAGAGGCATTATTGATTACTTATCAGAGTGGAGGAGCTACGCCAGGTGATGCTTACCTTTGGTTAATGGACAACGAGGGGCTGCCCCGTACTTGGAAACTTTGGGTATCTATTATTCCCATAGGCGGACTAGAGTTTTCTTGGGAAAAATGGCAGACTACTGATACAGGTTGTAAAGTAGCTACTTTTCACCAGAGTTCACTCAAAAACCTTAGCCTTACAGAGGTAAAAGCAGTTAAGACACTGCAAGCACTCACTGATGAAAAAGATATTTTTGAGTACTTGGTGAAGGAGAATCCATAGCACTTCATCAGAAAAAATCAAGTAACCTTGAAAAAAATACTATTTTCAAGGGCTTTGTTTGAGGATACATAAAAATAATTTCGAATTATCTAAACTATTTTCTAAAACCATTTGGCAGTGTAATTAATAATCTCTAAATTTGCACTCCGTTTCAAGAAATACACGAGATTTTTATTAACAACTACTTATTGAAGATTCGTAAGTAGTTTTATTTTAAAATATAGGCAAAAATGTCAGGGATTATTGGTAAAAAAATTGGTATGACCAGTGTGTACCAAAACATGGGTGAAGTAGCTAAACAGGTTGCTTGTACTGTACTTCAAGTAGGTCCTTGTGTAGTAACACAAGTAAAAACCAATGAAAAAGATGGCTATGAGGCTTTACAAATAGCTTATGGTGAGAAGAAGGAAAAAAATACTTCTTCACCCTTATTAGGACACTTTGAAAAGGCAAAAACCACGCCCAAACAAAAAGTGCTTGAGTTCAAAGGTTTTGAACAAGGCAAATACAACCTTGGAGATGTCATCAAATTAGAAGATGTTTTTGAGGTAGGAGAGTTTGTTGACGTGGTAGGCACTTCAAAAGGCAAAGGCTTTCAAGGTGTTGTAAAGCGTCATGGTTTTGGTGGAGTAGGTGATGCTACACACGGGCAGCACAACCGTCTTCGTGCACCTGGTTCGGTAGGGGCATCTTCGTTTCCTTCACGAGTATTCAAAGGCTTACGCATGGCTGGTCGTACTGGTAACGACAAAGTAAGAATAGAAAATCTTAGGATTTTGAAAATAATTCCAGAGCAAAATATATTGGTAGTGAGTGGGTCTATCCCCGGAGCAAAAAATTCATTTGTGATTGTAGAGAAGTAATAGCATGGAACTTACAATATTTGACAAAACAGGCCAAGAAACGGGAAGCACCGTAAGCCTATCAGAAGAAATCTTTGGGATAGAACCCAACGACCACGCAATTTACCTTGATGTAAAGCAATATCAGGCAAATCAGCGACAAGGTACGCACAAAGCAAAAGAACGCGCCGAAGTGGCAGGTTCTACCAAAAAAATCAAAAGGCAAAAAGGAACGGGTACAGCACGTGCAGGTTCGTTGAAGTCACCAGTATTTCGTGGTGGCGGTCGTATTTTTGGTCCTCGCCCACGTGATTATCACTTTAAGCTCAACAAGAAATTAAAGCGATTAGCAAGAAAATCAGCCTTGAGCTACAAAGCAAAAGAAAATAGCATTACGATTGTGGAAGATTTTGCTTTTGATGCCCCTCGTACAAAAGAATACATTGAGTTTTTGAAAGGTTTTTCATTTGAAACACAAAAGACCCTGCTTATCACCAACGAAAAAGATAACAATGCATATCTTTCTGCACGCAACTTACAAAAAGCACGTGTACTTCCTACAAGTGAACTAAGTACTTTCGAAATTTTGCATGCAGACAGGCTTATCATCACCAAGAGTTCACTAGCAGCCTTAGAAACAAACCTTTTGCAGCAATCATAAAAAATTGAACAAGTCATGGACAGAACAGATATACTTAAAAGACCTTTAATTACTGAAAAAATATCTACATTGCCTGAAAAAATAAAAGGAAATAGAGAAAGATATGCTTTCATTGTAGATAAAAGAGCCAATAAAATACAAATTGCAAAAGCAGTTGCTGAAATGTATGGTGTAGTGGTAGATGAGGTAAATACAATGAACTACAGAGGCAAGCTGAAAACACGTTATACCAAAAGCAGAATTATTAGCGGTCAGACAAAGTCGTACAAAAAAGCTATTGTTACGCTTTCAGCAGGTGAGTTTATTGATTTCTACAGCGATTTATAATAAGTACAAAAAATGTCTAGCAATTGCGAGTTAGTTATATTTTCCTTATCTAATGTGAATAATTGCTAAATAATAAATAAAAAAAGGAAATGGCAGTAAAAAAATTAAAACCAATCACTCCTGGGCAGAGGTTTAGATTGGCTCCAACTTTTGAAGAAATTACAAAGAGTAAGCCAGAAAAGTCTCTGACGGTAACCCTCAAAAGAACTGGTGGGCGCAACAGTCAAGGTAAAATGACAGTGCGTAATGTAGGTGGAGGGCATAAGCAGAAATACCGTATCATAGACTTCAAGCGCAGCAAGTTTGACATGCCTGCTGAAGTGCTCTCAATAGAATATGACCCTGTGCGTACAGCAAGGATTGCACTATTACAGTATGAAGACGGTGAAAAAAGATACATATTAGCACCCAACGGCATCAAAGTAGGGCAAATCGTCATCTCAGGAGAAAATGTAGCTCCCGAAGTAGGAAATGCTCTTCCGCTCGCCAACATACCCCTCGGTACTGTGGTGCATAACATAGAACTCAGGCCAGGAAAAGGTGGTGTCATTGTAAGAAGTGCAGGCACGTATGCCCAGCTACTAGGTAGAGAAGGAAAGTATGCAAGTCTTAAACTCCCCTCAGGTGAAATTAGGCTAGTTTTATTGACTTGTATTGCCACTGTAGGTTCTGTATCTAATGCAGACCATATGAATACAAATATTGGCAAAGCTGGTAGGAATAGATGGCTCGGCCGTCGCCCCAGAGTAAGAGGGGTAGCTATGAACCCAGTAGATCACCCAATGGGTGGTGGTGAAGGACGCGCCTCTGGAGGGCATCCTCGTTCGCGTAAAGGCTTGTATGCAAAAGGCAAAAAAACACGCCGTAACAATAAATATTCTGACCGTTTAATCCGCGCTAAAAAGAAAAAATAATGGCACGTTCACTAAAAAAAGGACCTTATATAGAGCATAGCCTGATGAAAAAGGTAGATGATATGAATGAATCAGGCAAAAAAACTGTCATCAAAACTTGGTCGAGACGCTCTATGATTGCCCCCGATTTTGTAGGGCACACATTTGCAGTGCATAATGGAAATAAATTTATTCCCGTATTTGTAACTGAAAACATGGTAGGACATCGCTTGGGAGAATTTGCACCTACACGTAACTTCCGAGGGCACATTGCTAAAAAAGATAAAAAGAAGAAGTAATGGAACAAGAAAATAAAAAACTAAAAAAATCAGTACGCATCAAACTCCGCAAAGAAGCTGAAGCAGAGAGAAAACAAGTATTGGAAGGAAGGTTAGGAGCTGCCAAGGCAATGATGAAAAATGTACCTACCCCTCCACGAAAAATGCGTATCGTGGCTGACTTGGTAAGAGGAAGAGGAGTATTTGAAGCACTTAACATGCTGCGTTTTGAACCAAAAGTGGGTGCCAGAAAGATGGAAGAAGTACTCAAAACTGCTATCGCTAACTGGGAGCAGAAAAACCAAGAAATAGACATCGAAGACGCAGAGCTTTACATCAAAGAAATATTCATTGACGGAGGACGAATGTTGAAAAGATTAAGACCAGCACCACAAGGTCGTGGACACCGTATAAGGAAACGCTCTAACCATATTACTATGGTCATAGATTCAAGAGTAGAAGAAATAGCATCAATAGCTACTACCACAGAAGAAAGTGCAGAAGAATAGCAATACAGAACAAAAAGAATTGAAAATTAAGTAAATAAAATTTCAATGGGACAAAAGGTAAATCCAGTTTCTCTAAGACTGGGCATCATCAGAGGTTGGGAATCAAATTGGTTTGGTGGAAAAGATTTTTCAGATAAGCTAATTGAAGACGAAAAGATAAGAAAGTACATTCGTGCACGTATCCCAAAAGGTAGTATCTCAAAAGTGATTATTGAGCGTACTTTAAAAAGAATTACGCTTACTATTCATACTGCAAGACCTGGTGTAGTGATTGGAAAAGGCGGGGCTGAGGTCGACAAAATCAGAGAAGAACTAAAAAAGATTACAAACAAAGACGTTCAAATAAACATATTTGAAGTCAAAAAACCCGAAATAGATGCTTATTTGGTGGGTGAAACCATAGCACAACAACTACAAGCCCGTATCTCTTACCGCCGTGCCATGAAGCAAGCCATATCTTTGGCAATGAAAAACAATGCACAGGGTATCAAGATAAAGCTATCTGGTAGATTAGGAGGTGCAGAGATGGCACGTACAGAGCAGTACAAAGAAGGACGTATCCCTTTGCACACGCTTAGGGCAGACATAGACTATGCCGTAGTAGCATCTCAAACTATTTATGGAAAAATCGGTGTGAAGGTATGGATATTCAAAGGAGAAATTTACGGAAAAGTAGATTTATCGCCAGAAACACCTGCCAACAATAACACAAATACGGATAATAACGACAGAGGAAGACAATCTCAGCGTAACCGCCGTGAAGGTGGCAGAGGTGGTAGAAACAAAAACCGCAACAAATAAGCAGAGGTAGGTCTCATAATATAAAAGTAAAAGCGTATGTTACAGCCAAAAAGAGTTAAGTATCGCAAGACCCAAAAAGGGCGTATCAAAGGAATTGCAACAAGAGGACACAATATTGATTTTGGTTCTTTCGGGATAAAAGCAGAGGAAATAGGGCGTATCACTAGCCGACAAATAGAAGCCTGCCGTATTACTATCTCAAGAACTATGAAACGTGAAGGTAAAATCTGGATTCGTATCTTCCCTGATAAACCCATCACTAAAAAGCCCGCTGAGGTGCGTATGGGTAAAGGAAAAGGTGCACCAGAATACTGGGTTGCACCAGTTCGCCCTGGGCGAATTTTGTTTGAGTTAGATGGTGTGCCTAAGCAAGTAGCTGAGAAGGCTTTGTATCTAGCAGCACAAAAGCTCCCTATAAAAACTAAATTTGTGGTTAGAAGAGATTATGTAGAGTAAATCATGAAAAATCCTGAAATAAAAGAACTAAATATAGAAGAACTCAAGGAGCGTGTAAAGATTGAAAAGGAAAGACTACAGAAATTAGTTTTTGCCAATACAGTTGCTCCTATAGAGAATCCAAATAAGATAAGATTTGGAAAGCGATACATAGCACAGCTCAATACTGTATTACGTCAAAAAGAATATGAGGTAGTTCGCCAGAAATGCGAAGAGCAATTGGCTAACTTGGGCGTGATTACCTCTCAGACATTCAACGAAGTAATACAAAAAGTACAAAAAGAAACAAATATCAAAGCAACTAAAAAATTCATTGCTCAACTTGCCCAAGAAATGAAGGTCGTGGTTTTGCAATAATAAATGATTAAGAAGAATGCAGACCGAAAGAAATTTACGCAAAGAGAGAGTTGGTAAGGTTACCAGCGATAAAATGAACAAATCTATTACCGTAGTAGTAGAAAGAAGACTTAAGCACCCTATATATGGTAAATTTTTCACTAAAAGTAAAAAATTTACTGCCCATGATGAAGAAAATCAGTGCAACGTAGGAGACTTAGTGAGAATAATGGAATGTCGCCCTTTAAGTAAAAATAAACGCTGGCGGCTAGTCGAAATCCTTGAAAGAGCAAAATAGTTTCTTAAAATTATGATACAACAAGAATCACGTCTAAGTGTAGCCGATAACAGTGGTGCAAAGGAAGTACTTTGCATACGCGTATTGGGAGGTACTGGAAAACGATATGCAACCGTAGGCGACAAAATTGTGGTCACTGTAAAATCTGCATTGTCTTCTAGTAATATGAAAAAAGGTACGGTGTCAAAAGCCGTAGTAGTGCGCACACGCAAAGCAGTGCGCCGTGCAGATGGATCTTACATACGTTTTGAAGACAATGCAGCCGTCTTACTTGGTGGTAATGATGAGCCTAAGGGAACACGTATTTTCGGCCCAGTTGCACGCGAACTCAGAGAAAAGAAATTTATGAAAATAGTTTCACTAGCTCCTGAGGTATTATAGTAGCAAGCCGAATTAAAAAAGGGTGAAAAACATTCGAAATAATGAATACTAAAAAAAATAAGCAAACAAAGCTACACCTAAAAATAGGTGATAATGTACAAATAATTGCTGGAAATGCTAAGGGAGAACAAGGGCGTGTCATAAAAATAGACAGAGAAAAAATGCGTGCTTTTGTAGGTGGAGTAAAAATGGTAACACGCCACATAAAACCTTCTGCCTCACAGCCCGATTCTAAGTTGATTCAAAAAGAAGCATCTATCCACTTGAGCAATATTATGGTGATAGACCCAAAAAATGACAAGCCTCGCCGCACAGGCAGAAAGCTTGATGACAAAGGAAAATTACAAAGATATTTTAAAGAGCATACATCGCTCAAAGATGAAAAATAAATAGATAGTGAGCATGATACCCAGAATCAAAGAAAAATATCTCAATGAGGTCAAAGATGCCTTAATGAAGAAATTTCAATACAAATCGCCTATGCAAGTTCCTAAAATTGAAAAAATAGTAATCAATAAAGGAATTGGTGCAGCTGTAGCTGATAAAAAATTAGTAGATGTAGGCGTAGAGGAGCTTACCACCATCACAGGGCAGAAAGCAGTGCCTACCATCGCTAAAAAATCCGTAGCAAACTTTAAGCTGCGCGAAGGTATGCCTATCGGTGCAAAAGTAACACTCAGGGGGGATAGAATGTATGAGTTCGTCGACCGCCTTTTTGCAGTAGCTTTGCCACGTGTACGCGACTTTAAAGGTGTGAGTGATAAAGGATTTGATGGAAGAGGTAATTACACATTAGGTGTTAAAGAGCAAATTATCTTTCCTGAAATCAGTATTGAGAAAGTGAACAGAATCAATGGTATGGATATTACCTTTGTAACTACTGCACAAAAAGACGAAGAGGCTTATGAATTGCTCAAAGCACTGGGTATGCCATTTGCCAAGGTCAAAGGAAATTAATCGTTTGAAAAAAAAATAATACACAATGGCAAGAAAATCCATCATTGCAAGAGAATTAAAGCGAGAAAAACTTGTAGCAAAATATGCCGAAAAAAGAAAAGCATTGAAAGAAGCAGGAGATTGGGAAGCATTAGACAAGCTACCAAAAAACTCCTCTAAAACTAGGTTACACAATCGCTGTAAAATAACAGGAAGACCCAAAGGTTACATGCGTAAATTTGGCATCTGCCGAAATGTATTTCGCGAAATGGCCTCAGAAGGTAAAATACCTGGAATTACCAAAGCAAGCTGGTAATTTTTTTTATTGAAAATAAAATATTAACTTTGCAGTTCAATTTTTTGGGCACATTAAATCTAAACGGTAACACACTATGATGACCGATACTATTGCCGATTACCTTACCCGCATCAGAAATGCTATCAAAGCAAGACACCGCATCGTGGAGGTACCGGCTTCTAATCTAAAAAAAGAAATTACCAGAGTATTGTATGAAAAAGGATACATACTCAATTATAAATTTGATGACACAGCCGTACAAGGCACCATCAAAATCGCCCTCAAGTACGGACTCGAGACAAAAGAGTCTGCTATCATGAACCTAGAACGTATAAGTAAGCCTGGCCTGAGAAAGTATGTGAGTGCTGATAAGCTTCCAAGAGTACTTAATGGATTAGGAATTGCTATTTTATCTACTTCTAAAGGTGTACTAACTGATAAAGAAGCACGTCAGTTGAATGTTGGGGGAGAAGTGTTGTGTTACATTTATTAATAAGTAGTAAACTATGTCACGAGTCGGAAAAAAAGAAATAAAAATCCCAACAGGAGTCAGTGTGGAGATAGCATCCGATAATTTGGTTACCGTGAAAGGACCAAAAGGAACACTCACACAGCAGATTAGCCCTGATATAATTCTAAAAAAAGAGGATGACACAATTGCATGTGAACGTCCTACTGAGCAGAAAAGACACAAGGCTTTTCATGGTTTAAGCCGTGCGCTCATCAACAACATGATAGTAGGTGTAACAGAAGGATATATCAGAAAGTTGGAGGTAGTAGGAGTAGGCTTTAAGGCTGCAAGCAATCAGAATGTATTAGAACTCAATCTAGGTTATTCTCACAGTATATTTTTCGCCTTACCAAAAGAAGTTACTGCTAGTGCAGTAATGGAAAGAGGGCAAAACCCACTCATAACCATTGAAGGCATTGATAAGCAATTGGTAGGTCAAATAGTGGCCAAAATCAAATCGCTCAGAGAAGTAGAGCCTTATAAAGGCAAAGGTATTCGCGAAGTAGGAGAGGTAATTCGTCGTAAGGCTGGTAAGACAGCATCTAAAAAATAATATGTAGAAAATGGGAAGATTAGATAAAAAGCTAGAAAGACGTACTAAAATCAAGAAAAGCATCCGTCGAAAAATTAACGGAACTCCCGAAAGACCTCGTTTGAGTGTTTTTCGTTCCAACCGTTCTATCTATGCTCAAATTATTGATGATGTAGCAGGTGTTACCCTAGTAAGTGCCTCGTCATTGAATTTAGGTGAAGGAATCAAAACCATCAACGTAGAAAAAGCCAAAGAAGTAGGAAGATTGATAGCAAAAAATGCATTGGAAAAAGGAATTGATAAAATAGTTTTTGATAGAAATGGATATCTTTATCATGGAAAAATACAAGCATTCGCCGAAGGCGCACGTGAGGGAGGTTTAAACTTTTAATAAAACGAACAATGAGCAGAAATAAAGTAGCAGTAAAAGCAGCAGAAGCCGAACTCAAAGAGAAAGTTGTAGCGATTAACCGCGTTGCGAAAGTAGTAAAAGGAGGACGTAGATTTAGTTTCTCGGCTATTGTAGTAGTAGGTGATGGAAACGGCATAGTAGGCTATGGCTTAGGAAAAGCAAATGAAGTAACAGATGCGATTACCAAGGGAGTAGATGATGCAAAAAAGAATTTAGTGAAAGTACCAATCCTTGGACATACTATCCCACATGAGATGTTGGGAAAATATAGCGGTGGGCTCGTGTTGCTAAAACCAGCCTCACCTGGTACTGGTGTAATTGCAGGTGGTGCAATGCGTGCGGTGCTAGAAAGTGCTGGCATCCGTGATGTTTTGGCAAAATCAAAAGGCTCCTCTAATCCGCATAATGTGGTGAAAGCAACTTTTGATGCGCTATTGAAAATGAGAGCTCCTCACGAGGTAGCGCAGCAGCGCAATATCCCCATGTCAAAAGTATTTAACGGATAGATAGAAAACAGTAATACATGGAAAAGGTAAGAATAAAACAAATCAGAAGTACCATCAAGCGTCCACAAAAACAAAAAGATACTATGGTGGCACTTGGCTTAGGGAAGATGAACAAAACTGTTGAACACAATGTCAATCCCCAAATAAAGGGAATGATAGCTTCGGTGGCACATTTAGTAGCGGTTGAATATCTATAAAGATTAAAAATATACAAAAGCATGAAATTGCATGAATTGACACCTGCTAAAGGTGCAGTAAAAAAAGAAAAAAGAATTGGACGTGGGCAAGGCTCAGGACACGGAGGTACATCTACACGTGGACACAAAGGGGCTAAATCGCGCTCAGGTTACAGCAAAAAGATTGGTTTTGAAGGGGGACAAATGCCACTTCAAAGACGTATTCCTAAGTTTGGATTCAAAAATCCTAATCGTGTAGAGTATAAGGCAATCAATCTTGATGACCTACAAGCACTCATAGAAAAAACAGGGTTAGATACCATAGACATTGATGTACTACAAAGCAATGGGCTTGCTTCAAAAAATGATTTGATAAAAATATTGGGAAGAGGCGAATTAAAAGCTGTGAAAGAGGTAAAGGTACACGCCTTTTCTAAATCGGCAGCAGAAGCTATAGAAAAAGTAGGCGGGCAAGCAATTACACTTTAAGCACTCTATTCAATACAAAAGAGTAATTATGAAAAAGTTTATTTCAACAATTGGTAACATATTCTCCATAGAAGAACTACGCAGGCGAATCATCTACACGGTTATTCTTTTGGCAGTGTTTCGTCTTGGTTCATTTGTGGTATTACCTGGTATAGACCCTGATAAACTCGGAGATATATCCAGCATACTCGGTGGAATGGGTAATTTTATAGACCTTCTACTTGGAGGAGCTTTTAGCAAAGCTTCCATTTTTGCATTAGGTATTATGCCTTACATATCTGCTTCTATTGTGGTGCAGCTTTTGACAGTAGCTATGCCTAGCTTTCAAAAAATGCAAAAAGAAGGAGAGTCAGGAAGAAAGAAAATTACACAAATTACACGCTACCTTACCATTGCTATCACTGTAGCCCAATCAAGCGGCTACTTGTATGCTACTATTCCGAGAGAGGCTGTAATGGTAAATTATAGTTTCTTTATCATTTCTTCTATTATCATCCTTACCACAGGTACAATGTTTACAATGTGGCTTGGAGAGCGAATTACAGAGCGAGGTATTGGTAATGGTATTTCTATGTTGATAATGATTGGTATTATTTCAAGGTTTCCTCAGTCATTGGTTAAGGAAGCTACCACCAACAACATTTTACAATTTGCAATAGAGCTTACTATTTTATATTTTGTAGTAATGGCAGTTGTAATGCTTACACAAGCAACCAGAAAAATACCAGTACAATATGCAAAGCAAGTAGTTGGAAACAAATCTTACTCAGGGCAACGGCAATACATTCCGCTTAAGGTCAATGCCGCAGGAGTAATGCCCATTATATTTGCACAATCGTTGATGTTTGTGCCTTCACTCTTGGCTTCTATTCCAGGTTTCAGAGATACAAGTGCAGGGCTTTGGATAGGAACAACTTTCTCAAGCTACACCTCTGTTGGATACAATATATTGTTTGCAATCTTGATAGTACTGTTTACTTATTTTTATACAGCTATCCAGATAGACCCCAATCGTATTAAAGATGATATAAAAAGAAACAATGGTTTTATACCTGGTGTAAAACCAGGACCTCAAACAGCAGATCACATAGCCAGAATCTTAGACAGAATTACGTTGCCTGGCTCATTATTTTTAGCATTGGTAGCTATCATTCCAGCCTTTGCGGTGAGATTAGGGGTTACAGAAGAGTTTGCACAATTTTATGGAGGTACTTCACTGCTTATCATGGTAGGAGTTATTTTAGATACACTGCAACAAATCAACAGTTACTTATTGATGCGTAGGTATGAAGGTTTAATGAAATCAGGTAAGGTGCGTGGTCAATCACAAAATATAACAGTTGCAGAAACTTGGCAATGATAATTTATAAAACTAAAGAAGAGATAGAAATTATAAGAGCAAGTGCAGATATACTGGGTAGAGCACACGGAGAGGTGGCAAAGCATGTTCGACCAGGTATCAAAACAATATCACTTGATAAAATTGCAGAGGAATTTATACTTGATAATGGAGGAATACCCTCTTTCAAAGGTTACAATGATACTTTTCCAAGTTCTCTTTGTATTTCTGTTAATGAACAGGTGGTGCACGGTATTCCATCACAGTATGAACTTAAAGAGGGAGACATCATCTCAATTGATTGTGGAGTGTTCTTCAAAGGGTTTCACAGCGATAGTGCTTACACTTATGCCGTGGGAGAAGTAAGCGAGGAGGTTAGAAAACTACTTAGCATTACAAAAGAATCTTTATACAAAGGCATAGAGATGGCTACATCTGGAAATAGAATAGGAGATGTAAGTTTTGCTATTCAATCTCATGTTGAGAAAAGCAAACTTTCTGTTATCAGAGAGTTGGTAGGTCATGGCTTAGGAAGGTCATTGCACGAATCTCCCGAAGTACCTAATTTTGGTAGAAGAGGACAAGGACCTAAACTTAAGGAAGGAATGGTCATTGCCATCGAACCAATGGTAAACTTAGGAAAAAGGCAAGTAGTACAAGAGCGAGATGGTTGGACCATCAGAACTAGCGACCGAAAGCCCTCAGCACATTTCGAGCATACAGTTGCAATCAACCAAGGTGGGTGTGATATTCTGACTACTTTTAAATACATAGAAGAAAACTACAGTTTGTAAATATGGCAAAGCAAAGCTCAATAGAACAAGATGGTATTATCACTGAAGCATTATCCAATGCAATGTTTAGGGTAGAGCTACAGAGTGGACACCAAGTAATTGCACATATCTCTGGCAAAATGAGAATGAATTATATCAAGATTCTACCTGGCGATAAGGTAAAATTAGAGATGTCGCCCTATGACCTTACCAAGGGAAGAATAGTATATCGTTACAAACAGACATAGCATTTAATTAGAAAATATTTAATATTATGAAAGTAAAAGCCTCTATCAAAAAGAGAAGTGCAGAGTGTAAAATTATCCGAAGAAAGGGTAAACTGTACGTAATAAATAAGAAAAATCCGAGATACAAACAAAGACAAGGTTAATAATTATGGCAAGGATTGCAGGAGTAGATATACCCGACCGCAAAAGGGGAGAAATAGGACTAACCTATATTTTTGGGATTGGTCGTAGCCGCGCAAAAGAAATATTGCAAAAAGCTGGCATAGATGTAAACAAAAAAGTGAAAGATTGGAGTGATGATGAATCCTCTCAAATCCGAAACATCATCACTACTGAGATAAAGGTAGAAGGTGCCTTAAAATCAGAAGTACAACTCAATATCAAACGATTGAAAGACATCGGTTGCTACAGAGGTATCAGACACCGTAAAGGGCTTCCAGTGAGAGGGCAGCATACAAAAAATAATGCCCGTACACGCAAAGGAAAGCGCAAAACAGTCGCAAATAAGAAAAAAGTCGGTAAATAAATAGTTTTCCTCACCTTGAGGTTGATCACGAAGATTCTTTTATATCATGAGTCAAAAAAGAAAAGAAAAAGTAAAAAAGAAAGTTGCTATTGAAGCCATAGGACAAGCACATATCAAAGCCACTTTCAACAACATTATTATCTCTATGACCAATGCAAATGGTCAGGTAATCTCTTGGGCTTCTGCTGGTAAAATGGGCTTCAAAGGCTCTAAAAAAAATACCCCGTATGCAGCACAAGTAGCCGCCAACAACTGTGCAAAAGAGGCCTATGACCTCGGCTTGCGAAAAGTAGAGGTATTTGTAAAAGGACCAGGCGCAGGAAGAGAATCAGCCATTCGCACTATCCAGAATGTAGGCATAGAGGTTACTACTATCAAAGATATTACCCCTCTCCCACACAATGG
>CAYZQI010000002.1:0-83200 GCA_964480455.1 uncultured Cytophagaceae bacterium | reverse complement strand
ACGTATGGAAAATCAACCCATCAATTACAGAGAAGAAATCACCAAAGCCCTGAGCTTCATTCCTGATGCTTATTTGACTTCGTTGTATCATATCATTGAGCTGATAGCTAGGCCTTTTAGAAAGCAAGAGGAGGAAGAAGATGTGCCGCAAGTTACGCCTAAGCTTTTGCAGGATTATGCTAATTATTTTAGAGAAAGTTTTGAACTAATTATGCAAGAGGGTTTACACTTATCAGCTACCTATCAATTTGTAGATGAACAGATAGTACTCATTCAGTGGAAAGAAACAGAAGACAAAAACACTGATTTAGTAGAGATGGAAGAAGACTTAGATTTGCCAGTTCTAGTAAGAGAAAATGAACAAGAATATGACCAATTTATAGAAAACATTCAGACTAAGACACAAATTCTTTTTGCTGAGAAGACCATCATTTTTTACAAATCTATGAAAACAGACCAGTGGACTCAGGAGCAGGCGCAAGCAGATTCAAGAGATTTATTTGGCATATTTATGCAGCACATACCACAATACAAAACAGAAAGCTATGGACTTAGTTGAAAGAATAAGGCAAAGAATCTTATCTGCCTTGGGGCATCAAAGTGAATATGAAATCGTAGAACAAAGGTTTTTAAAATCAATTGTAGATGCTTTTACAAGAATAAAAGTAGAAAGCAATTTGGAAGAAAAAATCAGAGATGCCATTGTGCGTGATCTGGAAACTCTGAATCCATACACAAAAGATTTTCTAGCAGTTAAGTTCTTTTTCTTATCTTTTGAAGATTGGGAAAATGTTTCTGACAATGAAAGAAGTAGGTCGGACATAGCTTTTCGGACTACGGGGCTTAGATTTGTCCTCGAGTGCAAAACCCTCAAATTTGCCAGCAAAAAATACTTAGAAGAGGGCTTACAGAGGTTCATTGATTTGAAATACGCTGCCAATGATAACTTTGCAGGAATGTTGGGCTTCATCATCGCAGGCAAACCTGAGAACATTGTCCGTAACCTCAAAAAAAAAGTTAAAACTTTTCACCCAGCCGAAGACATCACCCAATGGCTAGACAAAAAATGCCTCGAGCAAAACCTTAGCTTTCAATCCAAGCATATCCGCAGCAACGAAACAGAAATTCATATTTTTCATCTTTTCTTTGATTTGAGAGAAAATCTCGTGCCTGTAGTGTGAAGCTCCAGCTTCGCACACACACACGCCACAAAGCTGGAGCTTCGTGGCTACAGAAAAAAATCCTGAAAATCTTGTCAATCCTGTCAAAAACCCCTATCTTAGACCACAAAACAACAAAATGTATGGAAAATCAACCCATCAATTACAGAGAAGAAATCACCAAAGCCCTGAGTTTCATTCCTGATGCTTATTTGACTTCGCTCTATCATATCATTGAGCTGATAGCTAGGCCTTTTAGAAAGGAAGAGGAAGAGAATAGACTAGACAAAGAAACTTTGCAGGCTTATGCAGATACGTTTCGTAAGGGTTTTTCTTTGGTAATGAAGAAAAATGTGGGATTAAGTTTTTCTTACCAAATCCAAGAAAAGTTTACAATTTTCAAAGTCTATTTTCCAGACATTGAAGAACAAGAAGCAGAATTGAAAGAAGAAGAGTTTTATTTGGACAAACTTTGTGAAGATAATCGTTCAAGAATTGTCTATAATGAAGAAAAACAAGGTTATGAACTCGAGTATCTCGAAAAAAATGAAGAAGTAATAGAAGATAAGTATGCTGAAAAAATGCTTATTCCTGATATAAAAAATATGGGTATTCATTTTATAGAAATTTCAGCAAAAGAAAAATGGCAGCCTGAAAATGCAAGTGATGATAGTAGAAATTTATTTGGCTTACTACTACGAATGGGTACTATTTACCAAAAAACTAAAACAGAACAATCCGTATGAACCTGTTGAAAAATGAATTTCTTTTGTTCTATTTCCGTGCCTTGGGCTATGATAATGATGAAGATTTTATAAATAACCTCATTCTTAAAAGTATCATTGATGCTTTTTCAAAAATCATCATAGATACCTCGCTAGAAGAACAAATTAGGGATATTCTGGTAAGAACTTTGGAAACTAAAAATGAGGAAATAAAAGAACTTCTAAATGCTAAATTTTTATTTCTGGACACCGAAAGAAGAAAGAACATTTCTGATACAGAGAAAGTAAGAACCGATATTAGTTTCTCTACTTCAGGTTTTGAATTCGTCCTCGAGTGCAAAACCCTCAAATTTGCCAGCAAAAAATACTTAGAAGAAGGCTTGCAAAGGTTCATTGATTTGAAATATGCTGCCAATGATAATTTTGCAGGAATGTTGGGCTTCATCATTGCGGGCAATCCCGAGAACATTGTTCGTAACCTCAAAAAAAAAGTCAAAACTTTTCACCCAGCCGAAGACATCACCCAGTGGCTAGACAAAAAATGCCTCGAGCAAAACCTCAGTTTTCAGTCCAAGCATATCCGCAGCAACGAAACAAAATTCATATCTTCCACTTATTTTTTAACCTCTTGCCACAAGGTACAGACTGAAGTCTGTGATACAAATTTTAAGAAATAATTGCATTAAATCTTTGCAATCTGTCTGTTATTTTGTGTTAGGTATATTCTACTTTATAGAGAAGAATAGGCGCAATAAACGTGTTGATGATGAGCGATTTAATTAATAAATTTTTTGCTTAATCGTTCAGCGTTTTCATCTCTGGTTTTCAAGATGTAAAATGCGTTTCTCCTTTCTGTAACAACTCCCCTAATAGCTACCTCGCAAAGCTCACAAAAAAACGTGGGTAGTTATACCGAAATGCTTTTCTACAAACTCCTGCATTTCGTCTTTCGGGCATTGAGGCACTGTATTTTTTTGAATTGGGTAAGGCTGTTCTAAGTTGTGTAACGGGACATTGGCACAAAGAAAAGTTGTTGATTTACGATATTTTACAGTAGATATACACCTACTTCTTTTTCAGGATTGAGGTTTACTTGTATATGTTCTTGCAGAGTAGTGGCGAGGGTAAGCCCCACATAATCTGCCGAAACTGGAAACTTATGATGCTGCCTATCTACCAGCACTACGGTCTGTAATTTACTAACCCTAATGCCGAGAAAGGGCTTAAAGCTATAGACCAATGTCCGCCCTGTATTCAGCACATCATCAATAAGCATCACAGTTTTATTTTCAAGCGTTTGTACCTCGGTATCTAACACAATTTCGCTTTGTACGGGATATTCTTTATCTAAACTCAGGCGTGCGAGGCTTACTGGAATTTGTGAGATTTGCTCAAACTCAGTCAGCAGCATTTGTGCAAGCGCGTAGCCACTTCCCTTGATGCCCACAAAAACCAAGGCTGTTTCTTGAAAGTTACGCTCATAGATTTGAAAAGCGATTCTTTTGATTTTTTGCTCAATTTGTTGTTGATTTAAAATTTGCCGAAAATTTTCTTCCATTGTTTTTAAATTGAGATTTATGCCCTAAATTAGTACAAAAAATTAAAACCCTCAATTAATTGTGATGTTAGCACTTCAATCTCTGCTCCAAGATTTTGTAGAGGTACTTTTTCCAACTTATTGTGTGGCTTGTCAGCAGGGGCTAGTCAAAGGAGAGCAGCATATTTGTACTACTTGCCAGCATCAATTGCCTCAAACTGACTTTTACAAAAGCCCTAGCGATAACCCCCTTTTTCAGAAACTATCGGTACGTGTACCTATCAAATATGCTGTGGCGTATTGGCAATTTCAAAAAAAAGGTAAAGTACAGCGTATTTTACATCATCTCAAATACAATGGCAATGCAGAAATAGGCTATCAAGCGGGGCTATGGTTTGGGCAATTGCTCAAAGAACAAACAGGCCTCAGCCAAGCATTAGATTGGGTAGTGCCTATCCCGCTACACCCTGCCAAGCTCAGGCAGCGCGGCTACAACCAAAGCGATGGCATAGCCAAAGGCATAGCAGAGTTACTCGAGGTGCCGTGGTCTAACCAACTCATCAAGCGAAGTAAGTTTACTGAAAGCCAGACACGCAAGGATAAGCTGGAGCGTTGGCAAAACGTATCAGGCATTTTTCAGACCACAGACCCTAGCAAAATAACCAACAAAAGGTTTTTGTTGGTAGATGATGTAGTAACCACGGGCTCTACCTTCGAGGCATTGATTGTAGATTTGCTGGAGCAAGGGGCAAAAGAAGTCAGTATAGCAGCGTTGGCGGCGGCCTAACGAGGCTTTTTTGATTTCTTGGCGACTTTTGAGATAGTCTAAAATGTGTACAACTTCATTGTTTTGTGTATTCCTCTTATGGCAATTCCACAAAATCTCACCAAAATTTGTTTTTTTCAAGAAGAAGACTAATCATTACTGCTTTTATTAGTTAGATTTGTCAGTTTGGAATCCTATATTTTGAAACATTCACTTAATTCATACACCTAAACATAAAATAATACATGCTTTTTTTTCAAAAAAACGTAATTGTCTAGGCTCAATGCAAGTACAACTAAGATAAATGATAGGCTACAAATTCTAAATCACTTGAAACTTTTATTCTTTTTATTTACCTTTGATTAAAGACATTTAGATTTGTACTGATGTAGCAGGACAATAATACATATTTTAGTAATTTGGTGCAAAATGAAGCATTAATACCAAAAAATAATTCGATAATGAAATATAAAATAAAACAAGAAAAAGGCTTTAAATATATTGATGAAGGAGAAGGAGAAATTTTACTGTTATTGCACGGGCTATTTGGTGCATTGAGCAACTGGGAGGCAGTATTAGATTATTTCTCAAAAAGATACCGTGTCATTATACCTATGATGCCTATCTATGAACTCCCCGTAAAGAGTGCTAACCTTAAAAGATTAACAGATTTTATTGAAGATTTTGTAAACTTTAAACAGCTTACCCAGCTTAACCTATTGGGTAATTCATTAGGTGGACACCTTGCCCTACTTTATACCCTCAGACAAGAGGCAAATGTAAGGCGCATTGTGCTTACGGGCAGCTCGGGGCTTTTTGAAAACTCTATGGGCGGCTCTTATCCAAAACGTGGAAGTTATGACTATGTAAAAGAACGTGTAGAATATACTTTCTACACCCCCGAAGTAGCCAGTAAAGCCCTAGTAGATGAGGTCTTTGAGACTACGCGTAGTATTCCCAAATGCCTCAGAATTGTATCCATTGCTAAATCAGCCCAAAGACACAACATGGCAAACGACATCACACGCATCAAAATACCTACGCTCTTGGTCTGGGGCTTGAATGATACCATCACCCCCCCAATTGTAGGTTATGAGTTCAATAGATTGATACCCAATTCGCAGTTATTCTTCATCGATAAATGCTGCCACGCACCCATGATGGAGCACCCCGAAAAGTTTAATGTTATCTTAAATAAATTTCTTGAAGAAACAGCACAACAACTTACCCAATAAAACCATGATTGCCGAAGAACTAATAAACCAAATGATACCCCCCTTAAAGCCTAGCGATCGTGTCGCAAAAGCAATACACTGGATGGAAGAACTCCGTGTAAATCAACTCCCCGTTATAGAAAACGACCAATACAAGGGTCTGGTGAGCGAAGAGGTTATCTACCAACACAATGAAGGACAGGCTCTGGTCAAAGATTTGGAGCTTATCTGTACCAATGTCTATGTGGCGTATTACCAGCATTTTTACGAAATTCTGCGCATAGCCAACACCAACCACGTACAAACAATGGCAGTGCTGGGTGAAGAAGGAAATTTTTTGGGTGTAGTAACCCTCAACGACACCATCAATGCCTTTGCAGAATTTAGCTTTGTGCAGGAGGCAGGAGGTATTTTGGTGCTATTGATTGACCAAAGGGACTACTCTCTTTCTGAAATCAGCCGATTGGTAGAAAGCAACAATGCAAAAATACTCAGCACACATATCAATTATGATAAAGATGATGCTTCTAAACTGCGGGTTACACTCAAAATCAATAAAACTGACCTAAACCGTATAGTGGCTACTTTTGAGCGTTTTGAATATAGGATTGTAGCAAAGTTTCATGCCTCCGAAAGCCAAGAAATGGAAAAAGAAAGATTTGATAGCCTTATGCGATTTCTAGATATATGAATTTAGAGATAAGAGTTCTATTTTAAAATGCGCTACCAAATGAGTGCAAATAAAAAGATGAATACTACCAGATCTATCTCAATAGTGCTATTTGTATTTACGTATATCATAGGTGCTTTCATAGGTTTAGGCCATCTACTCAATCTATTCATCAAGAAAGATTACCAAATCAATAACTAATGCCAGGTGCAAGTCAAATTGACTTCCTTATGCCCTCTCTTATGGAGAGGGAAGGAGTGAGGTGGCTAAAAGGGAAATTTGACTTACACCCACTAATGCCTAATATAGAAAAATGGACAAGTGCTCTGAGAAAGACCTCAATAAAAAAGAATAACTTGGTGTTGAGCATTATGCAGGTAGTTCAGCAGTTAAGTGTGTATAGCTTTCTTCAGCCGTTTTCACCCCACCCGCTAGCCCCTTCCCCTAAGGAGTAGAGAAAGCTAAGTTACTGATAATAAGTGGCTTATCGCATTAAGATTAAGCCCTCTCCCTGAGGAGAGAGTCTGGGTAGGGTCTAATGAACAAGTTTTCTTCAGCATACCCACTTTGATCAGGGACTACCGAGGAGACAAAAAATCAATATCTTGAGCCTAGATATTCAGTCAGGCATAATCCTCTTGCGTGAAAGATTGGCGTACTGAATCAAATACTCAGACTATGCCGAGGCTACAGGGCTATATATTTTTGCCAATACTCCCACCACATAATCTACTTCCTCTATAGAATTGTAACGGCTAAACGAGAACCGCACTGCGGCACGCTCAGGAGATGCCCCCAAAGCCCGTAGCACATGCGAACCTACATCAGAGCCACTCGAGCAGGCACTCCCCGCAGAGGCAGAAATCTGGTTAATATCAAGGTTAAACAAAAGCATGTCATTTTGCTCTGACGGAGGCAAACTCACACTTACTACGGTATAAAGGCTGTTTTCTATTTCACCACTATTGCCATTGAAAGCCACCTCAGGAATGGCTTGCTTAATTTGCTCAATAAACCTTATTTTTAATGATTTGATATGATGTTGATGCTGCTCCATTTCGTGGTAGGCTTGCGAAAGCGCAGTTGCCATGCCCACAATGCCGTAGATATTTTCTGTACCTCCGCGCATATTGCGCTCTTGTGCACCTCCATGAATGTAAGGATAAATCTTATTTTGGGCATTGATATAAATAAAACCTACGCCTTTGGGGCCGTGAAATTTATGGGCTGCACCCACAATAAAATCTATTGGCAATGCCTGCAAATCGTGTTGGTAATGCCCCACAGTCTGTACGGTATCAGAGTGAAAAAGGGCGTGATTTTCACGACAGAGGCTGCCTACTTTTTTTAAATCGCAAAGATTGCCAATTTCATTGTTGGCGTGCATCAGCGAAACAAGCGTAGGAGGCAAGTTTTTAAGCCAGCTTTCTAATTGCTCATAATTGAGGTTGCCTTTGTCATCTACCTCGAGCAGATGCAGTTTGATTTTGTTGAGCTTGGCAAGATGCTCCAACGTATGCAAAACGGCATGGTGCTCTAGGGGGCTGCTGATTACATTTTTGATGCCGTGGCTCTCAATGCTGGCTATGATAGCAAAATTATCGGCCTCAGTGCCACCAGAAGTAAAGAATATCTCTGAGGGGGAGGTATTGAGCAACTGTGCGATTGTTTTGCGTGATTTTTCTATAATGGCACGCGCCTCCCTGCCATGGGCGTGGATAGAAGATGGATTGCCAAAATTATTCTGAAGCACAGGCAGCATTGCTTCGGCTACTTCGGAAGCCAGGGGGGTAGTGGCAGCATTGTCAAAATAAACTTTCATAATCAGTATTTGCAGTTAATAAATGTTAGTTCTACTCTAAATCTGTTAAAAATAAGCCATGACATATAAAACATAAAGTTCTTATATCAGCATTTCTACAGAACAAGCCATACATAATCCAGCATCTCTAATATTTAGGCATTTACATTACCAACTCTTTGATGTCTTGCATTATCTTTTGAGCAATATTATTTGCCGTAAACTCAGAATCTGCCTCAGAGTAAATTCTAATAATTGGTTCGGTATTAGACTTTCGTAGATGTACCCAAGAGGCATCAAATTCTATTTTTACGCCATCTTCTGTATTGATAGGCTGGCTTTTATACTTTTCTTGTACTTTTTCCAAAATCATGTCCACATCTACTTCTGGAGTTAATGCAATTTTATTTTTAGAGATATAATAGCTAGGGTAGCTTGCTCGCAGTCGTGAGGCACTCTTGTCCGATTTCGCCAAATGAGAAAGCAACAGCGCAATCCCTACCAAAGCATCTCTGCCATAATGTAGCGCAGGGTAAATCACTCCGCCATTACCCTCTCCACCTATCACGGCTTGGGTTGCTTTCATACGTTCTACCACATTTACCTCTCCTACGGCTGAGGCTGTGTAAGTATGTTCTGCCTTCTCAGTAATATCGCGCAAGGCACGTGTAGAAGAAAGGTTAGAAACTGTATTGCCAGGCTGGTGCTGCAAGACATAATCGGCAACTGCTACCAATGTGTATTCTTCACCAAACATACTTCCATCTTCGCAAAGCAATGCCAGTCTATCCACGTCAGGGTCCACTACTATGCCCAAGTCATAGCTTCCTTTTTGCATTTCGCGCGAGATGTCGGTCAGGTTTTCGGGCAGTGGCTCAGGATTGTGTGGAAAATTACCGTTGGGTTCGCAAAACATTTCTTGAACGTGCTGCACACCCAGTGCCTCCAAGAGTGGTGGCAAGGCCAGTCCTCCGCTTGAGTTTACACAATCTATGATAACGCTAAACTTTTTAGCCGCAATTGCCTCTCTATCAACAAGGGGCAATGCCAAGATGGCATCAATATGTTTTTTCAGAAAAGTATCATCTCTTTGGTAAATCCCTATTTTCTTAAAGTCCACAAATTCAAATGCACTGCCTTCTGAGAGCGTCAATACTTCTTCACTTTCGGCTTTGCTCAAAAATTCCCCTTTTTCATTGAGCAATTTAAGGGCGTTCCACTGCACGGGGTTGTGGCTTGCCGTGATGATGATGCCTCCATTGGCTTGTTGCATCATCACTGCCATTTCTACTGTGGGAGTAGTAGAGAGTCCTAAGTCTATGACATTAATTCCTTGGGCTTGTAGGGTAGTCGCCACAATTTGGGTAATCATTTCTCCAGTAGGGCGTGCATCTCTCCCTATGATGACTGTGGGCTGCTCTACTTGTCTTTTGATAAAAGTGCCATAGCCTGAGGTAAACTTCACAAGGTCTAGGGGTGTTAGGCTTTCCCCGCTTCTTCCGCCTATGATACCTCTAATGCCTGAGATTGATTTGATGAGCGTCATATATTGTTTTTTGGTTATAGATTGCAAATATGCAAAACTAATCTTTTTTCTTGAGAATGTGGTGGTTGAATTGTTTTATGGCTTTTTGTGGTTAAATGGTTTTATGGTTATTTTATAGTTGAATGGTTATATGGCTTTTTGTGGTTAAATGGTTAAACGATTAGACTACGCAATAAAATTGGGTAACCATTCAAAAATCTAACAATCTAACCATTCAAAAATCCATTTAAAAAATTCTTCTAAGAGAAAGGATAAAATTCCTGCCTGCTGCTGCAATACCTGAGCTGTAGGGGCGGTAGCGGCGGTTGGTGATGTTTTCAAGCCCTGCATTAATTTGCCAGCCTTGTTTGAGTGTGTAGCTTGCCTTGAGATTCAGGGTAAGCCAAGCGGGGCTGTGTGGGTTGCCGTTGGTATCTTTGGCAAAGAGGTGCGGGCTGTTGCGCCCTTCTTCTGAGAGTTTCTCAAAAGGGATTGCACCATTATACATCACAAAGAAATCCAATAAAAGTGTTTGATATTGGTAGCGCAAGCTAGATACTCCAAAGATAGGAGCTACGTGGCGAAGTGAACTTTGCGTGTCATTGTCGAGTTCTTCTGTACCTTGTTGGTAGTTAAAGCGATTGTGAATACTAATTCCATTGGGTAGTTTCATCTCTAAGCCTGCTTGAAAGCCATAAACTTTAGCATTGGCTGCATTTTGTAGAGCTTGTACACGACTCAGTGTACCAGCGTAGAGAATGCTATCTTGCCCATTGAGGGTAAAATCGCGTCTTACGAGGGCGTTGTCAAGATAAGTATAATAAGCACTTGCCTCAAAGGTAAAATAATTGGCAAACTGCTTTACCAAACCAACTTCGGCATTGTAAGCATATTCAGCTTGTAGTGCCGGATTGGGCACTATCACTAGCCCTGGATTAGAATCAAAAAGTTTTCCAATGTCATCTACATTAGGCGAGCGAAAGCCTGTAGAAAGGTTAGCACGCAGCAGTGTATTTTGCTTGGGTTGGTAGGTGAAACCTATGCTTCCAGTCAATGCTCCTTTTCTCAAATCAGCCCTCTCGTAGGGCAACTCGAGCGTATTATTTTCAAAATTACTTTGTAAGCTAAAAGCATTGTAGCGACTTGCCAACTGCAGCACGAGTTTTTCAGATAATTGCCATTGGTAAGTAAAGTAAGCGGCATACGAGGCCCACGAAGACATTGGATAGCGAGCCTGGGCATCTTCTCTGCTTTGCAGAAGGATATTCTCATCAAAACCAGTAGAATTAACTTGGTTGTTTACCCACTCGAGTCCGTAAAACAATGATTTATTATTACCTATTGATTTATTAAAATCTAAGTTGATAGAAAGCGCATTGACTTTTTCTAGGCGAATACGGCGGGTTGTTTGGTTGAAATTTCTATCTATGCGACTTTCTTCAAAAAGTTGATGGGCTACATTTAAGGTAGCAAAATCATACAAAGTATTTGATTTTTTATGTTTGATGCTGAGGTGATTCATAAGCCAAATTTGTGAACCATAATTCCATTCTGCGCTGCGAGGCAAGTTATTTCTCAGCAGCGTAAGCCTGTCGTAGCGAGCATAGCTAGAAGTAGCAGAATAATGCAAGCCATACTGAAAATCCCAATTTGTATTAGGCTGAAAGCGTATTTTTTGCATGAGATTGGTTTGTGAGTAGGCAGTTGGGCGTTGTATGAGTGGATTTTCATTTTGCACCACTACATCAGCACCATTTTGTCTTTGAACATAAAAATTACGCAAATAGTCATCAGGGCCAAAGCGTCCCATACGCAAATCATCAAAATCACTGTGAGAAATACTACTTAGCAATGCCCATTTTTCTGTGCCGATATTGATATGAGAATGCCCTGTACGCTCTTGGTTGGCGGTGGCATACCTCAATACAGCCTCTCCTTTGATGCTGGGCTTGTGTGAGGTAGAAAACTGAGGTGACAAAGTCTGAAAGTGCATTACACCGCCAATGGCATCGCTGCCATACATCACAGAACCTGGCCCGAAGAGTACTTCTGTGTTTTCAAGGATAAAAGCATCAAGAGAAATTACATTTTGGAGGTTTCCACTTCTAAAAATAGCGGTATTCATGCGCACTCCATCAACCACAAGCAGCACTCTATTGGTGGCAAAGCCTCTTATCATAGGGCTTCCACCACCGAGTTGGCTTTTTTGGATAAACACCTCTCCAGAAATAGCCAACAAATCGGCAACGGTTTGAGGATTTTGGAAAGCTACCTCTTTGGCAGAAATCTTACTGACCTTGTTGGGTACTTCTGATGTTGTTTGTGCCCACTTATTGGCTGTGATAGTAACTATATCAAGAGAAGTTTCTGAGGGGCTTAGATAGACAGTAAAATTATTTTTTTCTAGCCAAGCATAGTCCTTTATTAGGGTCTGGTAACCTGCGGCTTGAAATGAAATTTTGGTAGCATCTTTGAGCGCGTTTAATATTACTTTTCCCTCTGCATTGGTGATGTACAAGTTGGTGCCAGCACTAGAAGCAATACTCACCCCTGAAATAGGCAGTCGACTTATACTGTCTTTTACTAACAGTGTCTGTGCTTTTAGAGCTTGGGCAGTAAATACAAACAAGGCAACTAAAATATATTTTGAATAGCTATTCAATGACATTTTTTTTAATTTTTATACCAAATTATCAAAAACAACACAAAACTGTGCGAGGAGAGGCTATTTTTTGTCATTTTTTAACAAAAAATACTACCAGCCTTCGTTTGATTAGCAAAAAAGAGCTTACCTATCGGTAATACTCTTTCAAATTTGCGGTATCAATTTTGTAATCTACATTTTAATTAACAATAGTAATGATTAAGCAATCATTCAAAATCGATAAAGACATGAAGAAAATAATACTTTTTGCCCTTCTTGTAGCTATACTCTGGAGCTGTGTGCCAGCCAAAAAATACAAAGCACTCGAGGCAGACTATCAAAAAGCTTCTATCTCAAACAGAGGACAAGAGAATCAGACCGCTTACCTAGAAGCTGAAAACACAAGATTAGAAAATGAAATCTATACGCTCAGAAAGCAAAATGATGAACTACGTCAAGCCCTTGCACAGCAAAGAAATAGCTATGAACAAGCCCTGAAACAATCTGAACAGCAAATCCAAGACTTACAAACTATCCAAAAACAGCTCATAGAAACTAGCACAATGGAGGCAAACTACAACCGACAAAAACTGCAAAGTTCGCAAGGAAATCAGGCAATAAATCCTACACAAAATCCCAACCCTGCCAACAACATCACCATCAACAACAACTACCCTAATACCAATAATCCAGAAGGGGCAATGCGTGGCGGTAATCCCAATGCTTTTAATAAACCTTCTAATGCAAATTTATCAAAAAATCTTAATGACAACAGTACTAGCACTACCACAACTACCAATTCAGCGCAGATTTTTAGCCTGCAAAATGAAATGCTGAAGGCACTGAGCAACTTTTCGCCTAATGACGTGCAAACAAAAGTAAGCAATAACCAACTTTATGTTACCATAGATGATGATTTACTTTATGAAAACAATCAAAATTACTCTCTAAGTGAGCAGGGCAAGGCACTCCTTAGCAACCTAGGGCTGGTAGCTCGACAGCAAAATATTACCAATATTGTGATTGATAGCGAACCTAGCCAAGCCGAAACCAACAGCCTGGGCTACAGCAAGGCAAAATCAGTAGCACAGCTTTTTGATATGCAGGGTATCTCTTATAAGTTTCATAACAAAAACTTCTCGCCACTTGCTTTTGACACAACTGGTACGCAAAGTAAAAAGACCCAGACCACTTTGATACTTTCGTTTTAAATATTTCTGCTCGTATTTTATCAGACTTGCTGATTTTGAAAAAAACACACATTTGTAAGTACTTACAAATGTGTGTTTTAACTTTTATGCTTATCTTTCGTTTTTTGGAAAAACATTAGAATTTATTCAACACTTTGAAAGACACCCAAAAAGAAGATACACCAAATTATACGCCCAATCTGCAAAGTCTTCTGATTTTGTATTTTAGACAGGGAAAAATAGAACTACGCTATGATACCGCCGCATATACCCTACTCTTAACAATGCAAGGCCTGATAGAACCCTCTGATTTTAAGCTTGCACTGCAAAAGTCATTAGAACTGAGTAAAAAACACAAAGCACAGGCACTTATTTTTAATCTTGAGCTACTTTATGCTCCCCCTCCACAAAACTACCTTAGCCCCAGTCTGATGCAGAATATCCTCAAACAAGGCATACAAAAACTACTCATAGTAGTTTCTGAAGAGGTCTTTGCCGCCTCCGAAATTCAATCACTAGATGCAAAGCATATCGCAAGCCACGATTTAATCGCCTTTTTTTCAAAAGAAGAAAAAGCTTGGCAATACCTTGCTAGTTTTTTTATGCTCAAGTAATCTTTCTTCAGACTTTACATTTTACACCTCAAACCTCACATTTTATATAAACTCTGCCAGTTCTAGCCACCTATCAGTTTTTTGTTCTATGCTTGCCATGAGTTTTGCCATGGCTTCGGCTTTCTCTTGCAGGGCTTGGTGCGAGAGATTGGCTTGGCTCATCTCTCGTGTAAGTTTTTCTTTTTTGCTTTCTAGTTGTTCTATTTCTTGCTCTAGAGCTTCATATTCTTGTTTTTCTTTGAAAGAGAGTTTTCGTTTGGGGTTATCATTTGTGCTTGGGGTAGGAGCTGTAGCCTTGCTTTGTGATGTAATATTTGGCTTCTTCTTGGCCCGCTCTTCTTCGTAAGCCTTTTGAACCCTATATTCATCATATCTGCCGTTGAAATCTCTAATCACGCCTTTTCCTTCAAAAATAAGGAGATGTTCTACCAACTTATCCAAGAAGAAGCGGTCGTGGGTTACTACAATGAGGCAGCCCTCAAAATCTTGCAAGAAATCTTCTAAGATATTGAGCGTCAAGATGTCTAAATCGTTGGTAGGCTCATCAAGGATAAGAAAGTTGGGCTGCTTCATCAGCACAGTGAGTAGATACAATCGGCGTTTTTCGCCCCCGCTGAGCGTAGAAACATAAGAATACTGAGATTTTCTATCAAACAAAAAACGCTCAAGAAGTTGAGTAGCAGAGAGTTCTTGTCCATTTTCTACTTTGGCAAATTCGGCAATTTCTTGAATAACCTCTACCACACGCTTGTCTTCGGGCAGTTGGAGTCCGTCTTGTCGATAGTAGCCATAAGAAACGGTTTCACCTTTGCTGATTTCGCCCGAATCTGGGGCGATTTGCTCGGTGAGCAGATTGAGGAAGGTGGATTTTCCAACTCCATTTTTGCCTACAATGCCCACGCGCTCACGTCTTTTGAAAGTATAGCTAAACGCATTGAGTATGGGCAAATCACCATAGCTTTTAGAAACTTGGTGCATTTCTAAAATTTTCTTGCCGAGGCGTTGCATTTGTACTCCCATCTTGAGTTCTTTGCTTTGCGTATTTTTGGAGGCTTCTTGTTTGATTTCTTCAAAAGCATCTAGGCGGTATTTTGCCTTTGTGCCACGTGCTTTGGGTTGTCGGCGTACCCAGTCTAGTTCTTTGCGCATAAGGTTGCGGGCTTTTTCTACACTTTGGGTTTCGTTGGCGGCGCGTTCTTCTTTTTTCTCTAAAAATAGCGAATAGTTGCCAGGGTAATGATAGATGCTGCCTGCGTCTAGCTCTATGATTTGGTTACAGACACGCTCCAAAAAATAGCGGTCGTGTGTTACCATAAAAAGGGTACGATTTTGCTGCCCCAAGAAGTCTTCGAGCCACTCAATCATATCAAGGTCAAGGTGGTTGGTAGGTTCATCAAGGATTAAAAAATCAGGTTCATCAATGAGCAGTTGGGCAAGTGCTACCCGCTTGCGCTGTCCGCCTGAGAGCGTATGCACGTTTTGAGCAAGTTTGCCCACTTCAAATTTTGTGAGGATTTGATTGATGCGGGTTTCATAATCCCATGCCTTGTGGTTGTCCATGGCTACGAGTGCCTGCTCCATTTTCTGGCTGTCTTCGGGGTTTTCTAGGGCTTCGCTATACAGCCTTACTGCACTTAAGACGGGGTTGTCAGATTGTAGCACTGCCTCGCCTACGGTTTGTACATTTTTGAATTGTGGGTCTTGATTGAGGAAGCCTACTCTTACACCATTGCGAAAGCTAAAACTACCTGCATCTGCTATTTCGTAGCCCATCAAAATACGCATAAGCGTAGATTTTCCACTGCCATTTTTGGCAACCAAGGCTACTTTTTCGCCTTTTTGGATACCAAAGCTGATTTCTTGGAAGAGCATTTTATCACCATAAGATTTACCGAGTGCATCTATAGAAAGGTAATTCATATCTAATTTGAGTTTATTGGCTTAAATATTCTGCAAAGTTATATCAAAAAAGCGGTTTTACTGTGTTTGAAACTCCTCACTCACGCAAAAGTTGAGTTCAAAAAAATCTACTTTATGTAGGCACAGAAATTGCACTTTTTCTAAAAACTATTTTACTAAACACTTGCTTATATTAGAATATAAGTTTTTATAAAAATCATCATTATTCCCTGCTTTATGAATATTAAAGGTACTGTGTATGCATATTCGCTTTCTGCTGGTGTAAGAAAAAAAATAGAACAATTCATAGTAGGGCTTGCGATTGGGAGTTTTTTACTTCATTTGCTGATTATTTTTTTGGTTGATTTTGGCTTTTTGGTCATCAAAGATTCTTCTGAATTACTTAAAAACCCTATTGCTGCTATTTATACTCCCTTTTCTTTTATCTTGATTTACGAGGTTTATCTTTTAGTATATTACCTGCCAAAATCTATCACGGTCTATATTGGTAAGCAATACGAAATCATCACACTCATTTTGATTCGGCGTATTTTCAAAGATTTATCCCAAATTGAACTTACCTCTGACTGGTTTAGCATACAAAACGACTTACAACTTACCTACGACATTGTGGCTACTTTGCTTTTATTTTTCTTGATTTTGATATTTTATAAGTTAAACGAGAAAAAAGACCTCCAGCAAAAGCAAGCCCTTGAATCTGCGCCTCTCAGCCCTGAATTGATAAGCTACATCCGAATGAAAAATATTGTTTCAGCAGCACTTGTACCTGTTTTTGCAGTATTAGGTATGTATAGCTTTGGAAGGTGGGTTTATGACAACTTTGTTTCTATCAATCAAATGGTCTATCACATCAAAGATGTAAACAACGTGTTTTTTGATGAGTTCTTCACCATCTTGATTCTGACTGATGTGCTGCTGCTATTGATTTCTTTTCTTCATATTGATAAATTCAACAAAGTAATACGTGACTCGGGCTTTATCATCTCTACAGTACTCATCAAGCTTTCTTTTGGAGTAGAAGGCTTGCTCAATACTGTTTTGATTGTAGTAGCTGTTCTCTTTGGCGTGATTATCCTTGCCATTCATAATGAATTTGAAAAAGTGAAAATACATTCGGCAGAGTAAGGAAATCATAACAGGCTAATGACCAATAAGTAAAAAGTAAGCACGGTGAAGTCGTTTATTGCTTTTTCCTTGACTTATTCATACTATTTTTGAAGAAATAGCAAAAATCATTTTTAAATCTCAAAATATTTTGCATATTTGAAGCCGAAAAAAACAGATAATTTTCTACTCATTATGCAACCTAATACCATTCAAAAACCTGCAAAAACTGCAAAAAAAAGATTTAAAATACTTCAAAGAAGCCTCTCTCAAAAAAACCTTATGGCTCTCACAGGGCTTTTCTTATGTATATTTTTGGTGATTCACTTGGCAGGAAATCTACAGCTACTGTTGCCCGAAGCTCAAGCAAGAGCGCAGTTCAATTGGTATGCAAAATTTCTAAGCGGACTGCTGCCTATCAAAGTGATTTCTTACCTACTTCTTTTTTCTATCCTTGCGCATACTGTTTATGCACTCCTCATCACACTACACAACCGCAAAGCCCAAGGTAGGCAGAAATACATTTATGACCGCCGCCACAAAGCAAGTCCCTGGACTTCACGCAATATGGGCTTTTTAGGCACAGTGATTTTTCTGTTCTTGGTCATTCACATGAAAGATTTTTGGTATGTCTATCAGTTTGGGGCATTGCCCAAAGATGAAGCAGGCAATAAAGACTTGTATCAGGTAGTCGCCCAATCTTTTCAACAGCTTTGGTATGTAGCAGTTTACCAAATAGCGATGCTTTCTCTAGGTCTTCATCTTTGGCATGGTTTTCAGAGTGCCTTTAAGACTATAGGCTTGTATCACCCAAAATTTGCAAAATGGGTCTATTATGTAGGTGCTTTTTATACCATCTGCATCACCCTAGGGTTTTTGCTTATCCCAGTTTACATCTACGTGATGCGGTAAGCAACAAGGCTAAGATAATATTTTGATAAACCTAATAAGGGATTGATTGAGACAACCATAGCGATTTAATGAGGTTGGCTTTGGGTTTGTGTCCAAAATCTATGATGAATGTGCTAAAAAAACAGCATTTAAACAATTGCTAATAGAGGCCTAACAAGACCTAAGATAGTTAGTAAACAAACGCAATGTCTTACGTTTATTTAGATGTTATAGCCAAATGCTAAAAAACGATACCGAAGAATGAAAATACTACTAATGTCTATTGGAACCCGTGGAGACATTGAACCTTTTTTGGCAATTGGAGAACTTCTGTCGAGAAAAGGGCATAGTGTTGTTTATGCTTTCCCAGAACAATACTGTCATTTAATTCAGGAAGATGATAAAAACTATGCTTTTACCTCTAGATTTTTAAACCTCATTGAAGGGAAAGATGGAAAGATGGTAATGGGCGGTTCTACGGGATTAAAAAAATTGAAGGCTATTTTAAGGCTTTACAAAGAAGGAATGACTGTCAATAAAATTTTGGTAAGAGAGCAATTCCGTATTGTAAAAAGCGAAGAGCCTGAATTAATCATCCATAATGGAAAATGTAATTATCCTTTATTATGGCATTTGTCAACAGGCAAAAAAATAGTTTTAATAAGCCCTATTCCTTATTTTATTCATTATGTTAAAGGCTTCGGACATACTGGGTTTAATTTTTATTGTGGAGAGTTTATTAATAAGTTCACATATCAAATCGCAGAATTTGGACTTATCAAAACCATTTATGACGCACAAAAAATACTATCCCCCACAAGTAATACAGTCGTTAAAAGTACTATAAAAGAAAAGTTACTTTCTGAAAAATTGATATATACTATATCACCTTCATTATTTGACAGACCTACAAATTGGACTTCAAATGTTCAGGTTTTAGGATACCACGAGAGAGATAAAAAAACGAATTGGCTACCTGACGAAAGCATTATTCAGTTTACAAAAAAGTACACAAAAATATTATTTTTGACATTTGGAAGTATGATAAATTCAAATCCTGAAAAGACCTCTCAGATTATCTTAACTGTCCTTAACCAATTAAAAGTGCCAACTATCGTTAATATTGCTGCGGGTGGTCTTGTCCAACTGGAAGAGTTTAAAGAGAACAACTTATTTTATTTCATAAAGCAAATTCCATATGATTGGGTTTTAGAAAAATGTTACGGTATTGTTCATCACGGAGGTTCGGGAACAACTCACAGCAGTATAAAGTATGGTTGTGTTTCAATGATTTTACCACATATTTTTGACCAATTCGGTTGGAATAATTTAATAGCAAAAAAAGGCTTAGGTCCAAAGGGAGTAGCTATCTATAAAATCTCTGAGCAAAATTTGAAGCCTCTTATTATAGATCTATTAGAAAACAAAAGATACAAATCAAAGGCAAGTAAAATTGCTGAAAAGATGGGACTAGAAAATTTTGAAAATGAACTATATGAGGCAATTATGAACTAAAAACACTGGCTGCAACAGCACCTGTAAGGAATTGGCGAATACGTGGTTAATTGAAGTTCAGTTTCCAATCAAACTTTCGTGCGGGTTGACAGTTTTATGCTTCGCAATTGACAACTTCTAACATCTGTAAACTGTTGTTATGGAATATCTACGGCTACTTTTTATTCTTAAAACACAAAGTAGCATAGCAAAGCTAATGCTGCCAGGAAAATGTAATACATAACTTCCTACATCTACATTTGTAAAATACTGATAATCAATTGATTAAATTAAATAAAAACTGGGTGGTTAATGATTAAAGTGTGCATGCTTTGAAAATTCTTTCGCTTCATAGCCCTAGGTTGCAACCCAGGGGCTAAGGAGCAAAAGATGGCTATTTTTCTTAAAATAATCTTGAAAAAATCATAAAAATAATCCTCAAATCAATTAAAAAGAGCATAAACACTTAACCGTTGGACTACTAACAACTGACAATTAATAATTCACAATTACTATCTCTAGATTACAGTTGTACATACAATGCTTGACGGCAAAGACAGGGCTTTCATCTGACCTCGAGAAGCTCAACACTATGCACAAAGGTATAGTTGAAACCCTCTCAATGAATAAACAACAATCAAAAAATGAATCAAAAATATTTCTATCTATTATTATTAAGCCTAGCTTTTGCCTGCTCTAGCAGCGGAGAGGCTTTTTTAGAAAAAGGAAAAACTTTGCTCAAAGAGCAAAATTATGAAGTTGCCCTTGAGTTTTTAGACAAGGCCGCCCGCAAATCTCCCCAGAATCCAGAGGTTTTTAATGTACGAGGAGTAGCTTATTTCAACTTAAAAAAATTTACAGAGGCTGTGGCAGACTACAACCAAGCCATCAAACTAGATACACAAGCCTATCAGCCTTTTCTCAATAGAGGCATTGCAAAGGTAGCTCTTGAAAATTGGGAGGAAGCGGAGGCTGACTTTACAGCAGCACAAAAACGTGCACCCAAGGAGATAGATGTTTACCTGAACAGAGGAAGAGTATATTTTGAACTTGGCATTTTTGAGAAAGCACAAGCCGATTTTGAGCAGGCAGTCTTACTGAATGATACAAATTTTGATGCCCATTTTGGGAAAGGAAACGCACTTTTTAGCCTAAAAAAATACGAAAAAGCCATTGAAGCCTTCCGAAAAGCTACGCGCCTAGATACCAAAGCAGGAAAGGCTTTTTATGCTTTGGGTATAGCCCAAGAAAAAATTGGCAAAAAAGATGATGCTTGTCTTAACCTTCAAAAAGCCATTACACTTAAACACCCCGAAGCACAAGCAATGCAACAGCAAATCTGCCAAAAAGTCAATTAAATCAGGCATCTTCCTGAGTAATTACAGCCACTTCTGCACCTGTCAGACCTATCAACTGACTCGGTTTGCAGCCAAAAAGTAGCCCACGCTTGCCTGCATTGACGTATAGCTTAGGTAAATTTAGCACAGTCTTATCTACCCAAGTACGAAATTGTTTTTTCATTCCAACAGGCGAACAGCCTCCACGCACATAGCCCGTGTAAGTAGGCAACTCTTTGACAGTAAGCAACTCCACTTTTTTTTCTTCTGCAAGTAGGGCTAGTTTTTTGAGTGAAAGTTGTGCATTGCCAGGTACAAGGGCCACTAAAATTTCTTTGCCTTGGCTTATCAAGACCAGCGTCTTAAAGATACTTTCAAGAGGTAAGTGATTGTCTTGTGCTATTTTTTCTACACTTAGGTCATCTTCTTCATACTGGTAAGCCACTAACTCAAAGTCAATTTTATTTTGTGTGAGTATTCTGAGGGCATTGGTTTTTTGTATTTTCATATCATTTGGTGAGGGTGCAAGTCAAATTTCCCTTTTTAGCCACCTCACCCCTTTCCTCTCCACAAGAGAGGGCAAAGGTAAGTTAGTTTGACTTGCGCCCTTTGGTGATGATTCTCTACTAAATCAAAAAAATTAAACAAATTCCTTGCAAGGTTTTTGCAAAATTTTATTAGATTGCAATAAAGTTGATTGGATGCAAGTCAAATTTTCCTTTTTAGCCATCTCACCCCTTCCCTCTCCATAAGAGAGGGCATAAGGAAGTCAGTTTGAATTACACCCAAGTTGATTTACTCATAAAATAAAAATACGTACAAAGCAATCATACTTAAACAACATCAGTACAATTAAACTTATGGAAAAAGAAAAATCACTAGCACCCAGCCTTAAAAGTGCTGCTGAAAAAATAGAAAATTCTTTGCAATCTGGTAAAGGCGTTTTTACTATTGGTGATGCTGCAAGTGCAAGCGGCCTGAGCCTGAGAGATGCCAAAGACGTAATGGATTTTCTCATCACAAAGTACAGGTGTCGACTGCAAATCACAGAAGAAGGAGATTTGATTTATGATTTTGGTAAAATGCCCCTGCGGCGTAGCGAACGCACTTGGGGCGAATGGTGGCAAGTATTCAAAAAAAAATCTTGGGATACTTTTGTAGTGATTTTTAAAGTTTGGATTTCTATTATGTTGGTGGTATATTTTACCATCTTTGTACTTATCATCATTGCATTCATCGTGGCAGCACTTTCGGGCGGCAAAGACAACGATTCTAAAGTAGATTTAGGCAGTAGTTTTGGATTTATTTTTAGGGTATTTGCTGAAATATTTTACTGGAACACCGTTACTCAGCACTACCATTATGAAACTGATAGCCGCGGCTACAGATACCGTGCCTATGATACACGCCCTGGTGCACTGCCAAATCAGTCTAAAAAGAAAAATAAAAAAGGTTTTGTGGCTTCTGTCTATGATTTTGTGTTTGGACCACCCCGCGTAGAGATACACCCCCTAGAAAATCAGCAAGAAGTAGCTGCCTACTTGCGCCAAAACAAAGGCATCATTGTAAAACCTGAAGTAATTGGCTTGGCAGGCTGGAACTCAGAAAAAGCAGATGACTTCTTCTCAGAAATCATTGCGCGCTTTGATGGCGAACCACGCATCAGCAACAATCAAATTTTATATGGCGATTTTATGAGCCTTGTGCGTAGCAAGGATAGCAAAGCAGATGCCGAAGTAATCTGGTATTGGAATGAATACGAGCCTGAGTACAAACTAACAGGCAATAGTACTGGACGAAATATAGGCATTGGTTTTATGGCAAGTATCAACTTAATCATGTCTATGATATTTCTAACTGCCGACCCTACAGCAGAGGGAATAGGCATCTTGATAGGCTTAGGCTGGATTCCTTTTATTTTCTCTGTCTTATTTTTTGGTGTACCCATCTATAGATGGCTTGACATCTTGCCCAGACGCAAAAAACGTGAACAAGAAAATATCCGTAAGCGTGTCATGCGTGTCATTTTTACAGCAGAAGTATTCAATTCATTGACAAAAACACAACAAAATGAAGCAGTACGCTTGGCTGAACTCTACGAACGCACGCAACACCGCTATACGCTGAAAGACATTATGGAAATAGATCGTATATTTGCCAAAGGAGAAGCACCGCTCAAAATAGAAGAAATCGAGCAAGTAATTCAGCAATTGGTCTATGACCTCAATGCAGACATAGATACCAATGCACAAGCTCAAGTAGTGTATGACTTCTCTATGTTCAGCGAACAGTTTGAAGAGGCAAACAATCTCCGCAAAGAACGCGGCAATGATACTCAACTCGATGAAATAGTTTTTGATACCGATGACTAGTATTTATAAAAAATTATACTTCACAGCTCACAAGCTGATTACTTTATGCAAAAAAATAGAAATCAAATTCTATCCACCCTTAGCTTACTAGCAGTAGCTTGTCTTTTATTGAGCAACGCTGCTATGCCTGGCTTCTTCAATGTGGGCGGTAGTGGTGTATTCGTGCCGCTTTATAAGGAAGATAGCACTCATCTCGAGAAAATACAAATGCAAGAAGAGCAAATTAGCATTTTACTTTACAAGGGTTTTGCTGTGGTGAAAGGCGAATACTACATGCGTAACCTTACTCAAAATACTGTAAGTCTCAAGACAGGTTATCCCGTCAATGGTTTATTTGAGAACGAACAAGTCTATGCAGTATATTTTAGAGATTTGTATCAACTTAAAGTACTCGAGAATAAGCAGCCACTCACCACAAGCCGCCCAAGCACAGACAGCCTATCAGATAAAACCCTACAACTTAGCCATCTTAGAGATAGCGACAATTGGTATGTATGGCAGGGCAACTATGCCGCCGATACCCTGACCAAAATCACAGTTTATTTTATGGTCAATACCAACGAAGCACGCCTGCGAGAAGGCTACAGTGGCGATAATCATAATGGGTTCACTTATATCTTGGAGTCAGGCAGGGCTTGGGCAAAAAACATTGAAAAAGGACAAATCCGTATCCAATTAGGTAATGACCTTGAGCTTGCAGACCTCAAGGGTATCGCTCCAATTGGAAACTGGAAGGCAGACCCCGCCACCAAGCAAATTCTGTGGAAATTTAGCAACAAAGAGCCACAAAGTACGGATAATGTGTTGATTAGATATACCGAAGCAAGTGAAGATTTTGATTTCGGCCAAAAAGAAAAGCAATCCGAAAAATACTATCAGCTTCTTGACGACCTGAGCAAGCAAAAAATTACTCCTGATGCTTTCAAACCATTCGAAGCAAAAGATTTTGAAGTACACGACTGGAAAAGTGCTGGTTTGATGTATGTGTTTATGTTTTTGGCAGTGTTTGGAATGCCACTCGCAATCATCATCTTAGGCTTGCTCACACTTTGGTATTTTGTTTTCAAAAAGAAAAAAACAAAAACCTCCTGAGCTTACTTCTTTGTGTTGATTTTGGTGCATTGGTATTTTCTTAAAAGCATTACACCAAAATTGATGGTTGTCTAACAGTTTTTGTGGAAATCTGTAGCAGCGGACTTCCAGTCCGTTGACATTTATGTTCTAAACAGTATTTAGCTCATCTTATCACACACCATCACAAAATTTGTCAAAGAATCAAATTACTTTTGAACGGCAAACTCTTAATTCTTAATTTAAGAAAGTATCTAACTATCTATAATTTACAAATACAAAAGGCTAGTTTATTTGACCATCATTTCTTAACTTTTATTTATGCTAAGGAAGTGGCTCCCAAAGCGGGTGTCCCGCCGTCCAGTAGAGTATCATGTATGCCTTTTGATAATCTGCTTTTTGTTTCTCGAGCTTTATTTGGTTGTCTATCAATATACTTTCCCTAAGATTTATCAAGAACAAGGTACTTTCACCGTTACGGTATTTTCTGATTTCGGCATCTCTCAGGATTCGGTAGTTATTCGTAATTTCTGTTTGTAATTTGATGAGCTCGATCAAGTTTAAAAACTCATTGTAAGCTGCTCTAAGGTCATTCTCTACCACCAATCTTATTTGTTGAAGTTCAAACTGAGTCTGGCTTAGTTTGATTCTGACCATTTGAAGTTTACCTCTTTCTTTGCGTAGAAATAGCGGGAATTCAAAATTTAATCCAAACTTGTAATTGTTCTGAAAATTGAAGTTAGTAGGTTCGGTTATATTGTCTGCATTGCGTAGCAGATTATACCTTACATCAAGCCTTGGCAGTAAGTTGAAGCGTTGCAGTTTTTCCTCAACATTAATTTGTTTGAGTTTAAAGATACTTTTAATAATTTCAGGGTGGTTTTCATTGGCAAAAGCAATCAAGTTGGAGAGATTGGGTTCTTTTTGTGCGCCTTGTCTGCTTTCAAAAGTTTCGGGCGATGTATTTTCAGTAAGTATCAACGGAATATCATTTTCTCCCCAAAGGTAGTTAGATACCCTGATACGTGCATTTTGGAGCAGTACTTCTGCTTGCTTGAGGTCAATATTTCTTTTTTGGACGGCGGTGATGGCATCAATAGAGTCAATAGGTGCAAGCTCGCCTAGTTGAATATTAATTTTTACAGCTTGGTAGCGTTGCTCAGCAAGCCTGTAGGCAGAGTCAAGCAAGAGGTATTGCGCTTGTGCAAAATACCAAGTCCAATAATCTTTTGCTGCATTAATGAGCAACTTATTGATTTCTTTGATTTGCTCGGCACGCGCAATATCTTGAAAGTATTGTGCTTGCCTCAGTGTGGCTCGGCGTGCATCAATAATCAGTCCCTGCCCAATCGGAATAGCAATTCCGACTGAGGTTTGCCCTGAGGGGTCTGCTATGGAGTTTTCAGGATTGAGAAATTCGCCGCTATTCTGTTCGTAGCCAGCTTGAATTTCGCCAATCCAAAGTGGCACTTTAAGTTTGCTATTGAGTAAATTATAATATAGAGAGTTTTTAAATTCTTTTCTATCAAAATCTACCGAAGCCTTAGGGTCAAAGCCTCCTCTTGCTAGCCTAAGTTCTTGTTTGGCAAGTTCATCTAGGAGCCAAGCTTGTCGTGCTATGGGGTGATGCTCAATGATAAGCCCATAAAATTCATTCCATTGCAGCACATCATTGTTGGTATTTTGGCTATTTTGTGCTTGTAGCGTAAAAGAAGAAAAACTAAAAAATAATATAATATAAAAAAAATACTTCGCCACTTGTCTCAACACTTAAAAGATTTAGAACAACAGGTAAACAACTTGAAGGGTTTGACATAAATACAAGCACAGCACAAATTAGTTTGGCTTAAAGACTACACTCGTGCTATGCTACGTTTTACATTTTTAACCTTTGACTTTAATCTTGATTTTTTTATCACTCTTCTTATCTTTTTCGTTGTCTTCGTTTGGCTCAGCATAAAGGCTCGGCGGAAATCCATTGAGTTGTCGCCAGATTTCATACCATACTGAAACATCATCTAGCATAATCCAACCATATACACCAGAACCTACCCTGAGCTGCTCAGGCCAAGGCTCTAGAGGGTCTGGTTCTATTAGTAAGCGGTACTTACCTTCCTTACTGTCCACAAAATCAATCACTTTGACAATACCCCCAAAAGTACCTACTGCCACACTAGGCCAGCCTGTTACTTGTAGTGCTGGCCACCCATCAAATTCTAGCCGCACTTGTCTGCCTTTGACGATAAGCGGCACATCCATCGCATTTACGTACAACTCTACTGCTACTCTGGGTTTATCGGGCTGTATGGTACAGATGGCAGTCATTTCTTTGAGTGTTTCGTTTAGCCCTGATTTAAGTGTTTTCACTATATAGCCATCTTGGGGAGCCACAATGTAATATTGATTGTTGCGAATATTCATATTGGCATAGTAGTTTCTCAATTTTGAGAGGTCGCCTTCTTTTTCTGCCAATGTTGCAAAGGAGCTACTTTGGTCGGAGCGTGCTTTTGCAATTTTATCATTGTATTCTGCCTCGAGGGAGTTCAGTTCAATTTTTGCGTTAATGAGTTCATTTTTTGAAACCAAGAGTTTATTTTCTTTGGTAATGAGTTTTGCCTGTTCTTCTTGCAGTTTGTTTTGCCTCTGTTCCCACTGTGTTCTCGAGATGACCGAGATTTCGTTTTTATTTTCAGGCTTGAAGAGGTCGTTATAGCTTGCCATCTGTCGTTCGGCTATTCTGACAGCTACACGCGCCTGCTCTAGTTCGGCACTGTCTGTGTTCACTTTGAGCTGCGCTTGTTGAAGTTTGTTACGTGCTTTCTCGAGGCTTAATTGTAGGCCTGTTTGTAAGGCACTAATTTGGTTATCAAGTGCACGAATCTTGTTTTGATTGGCTGAGATACCCTGTGATTTGGCAGTAAGTTGCTCTTGTAGCCTATCGAGTAGCTCTGGGTCGAAGTATTCTGACTTAATCTCATCTAGTACTGCTAGGGTATCTCCTTTGGTAACATATTGCCCCTCTATGATGCGCCACTCTTTGATGCGCCCCGCTATTACTGCATTTACCTCTTGTGGGCGGTCTTGAGGTGTAAAGGCAGTTACTCGTCCAGACCCTTCTATATTTTGCTGCCAAGGCAGAAAAAGACAAAAGAATAAAAACAATAAAATTCCCATAAGCCAATAACTGAGCAGTTTGGCACTCTTAGAACTCGAGATGGTTTTGAGGGCATACACCTTTTGGTCTATGCGCTTATAATCTAGTTTTTGATTGGATATATCTAACACAAATTTAAAAATTAAAAGGTCAATACCATGTTCTAATTTACATCTACTTAAAGAATTAAATGCTAATAAAGTTTGCTGTTGCCTATCTTCCTTTAAAGATGAGTTTTTGGAAAGTAGGCTCACTAAGGAGTTTTTCATAACTACCTTCTGCCACTACTTTTCCTTTGTTCATCAATAGTATTTTATCACAAGATGAAAGTAAGATGGGGTCATCACTCACACTCAAGATGATGAGTGTCCAGCCATTGCTTTTTTCTTGTAAGAAAGAAAGAATCTTGAGTTTTTCGTTTTTAGGGATATGCTCTGAAAAATCATTGACTATCAGTAACTTAGGGTGAGATGCTACTGAACGTGCTAAGAGTAGCTTGGCTACAATACCACTTGAAAGCTTTTTCCCTGAATAGCCAATATGGGTAGAGAGTCCATTAGGGAGAGTAGCAATATATTCGGTAAGCCCCACATTTTCTATTGCCCAAATCACATCGCTATGATGAATATTGCTGCGTCCCATGGTGATATTGTCTAAGATAGTGCCATCAAATATTTCGTCAAAAGTCAAATGCTTATTGACTACATCTCGTAGCGAACCAAGGCTGATGTCGTGTAATGAAAGGTGATTTACTGTAATCACTCCTTCATAATCTGTAAGTAAGCCTGTAATTACCTTGACAAGGGTATGCTTTCCTGAGTCGTTAGGGCCAGCTATACAAACACTCTCGCCAGGCTGCACTTCAAAAGCAATCTCTTTGAGTGTGTAGTTTGTGTTATTCTTGTATTTGTATTTTACTCCTTTTGCAAATAAGTGCATTCCCTTGTGTTTGTCCGTTAAGTCTATACGCAATCCCGACTGACGCTCAGTGGGTAAGTCAGTAATGGTAGCTACTTTTTCTACTCCCGTTAGGAGGTCATAGACTGTATCGAGGCTAATGATAAGTTTTTCTACTGAGCCTACCACAAGGATAATAATGACCTCAGAGGCGACAAACTGCCCCAATGTGATTTGCCTATCTACCACCAAGATAGTACCTAAGATGAGTAAGCCCCCTGTGATGAGTGTTTTGAATGCTACAATATTGATAAACTGTGTAATCAAAATGCGGAAATGTGCCCTACGATGAAAAAGGTAACTATTGACCAGTTTGTCGGTTTGCTGCATAGGCAAGTTAGTATTGCCTGCTTGCTTAAACGCATATACAGTACGGGCGAGTTCTTCTAGCCAATACGCCACCTTATATTTATAGGTAGATTCCTTGATGCTAGTTTCTAACCCTTTAGAGCCTGTAAAATAAAAAATCATGCCTACAAAAAGTACTAAAAATATGCTAAACATCAAAAACACTGGATGGTATAGTGAAAGTAATATCAAGCCAAAAAATATCTGAATGACTGCCCCCGTAATATCTACAAAGAGCTTTGGCAAACCTTTCTGTACAGTTACCACATCAAAGAAGCGGTTCATTAACTCAGGCGGGTAATATTTCTCGAGGGCTTCGGTACGAATTTTTGTAATTCTGAAAGCTATCTCAAAGGAGGCTTTTGCAAATACCCGCTGCTGAATAATCTCTACCAAACTAATCTGCATTACTTGCAGTGCACCTCCTACTAGCACACCGATAATCACCAAGGCAATCAGTACCACTACCGAGCTAAAAATCATACCCCCAGAGATGAGGCTAATGGTGGCTTGAATACCCAAGGGAAGCGATAAACTTATCAGCCCTACCACTATGGCATATACATAAACATAAAAAATATCTTTTCGCTCACTACGTAGCAAACGAAAAAGACGGCGTAGCGGGGTGAGTTTTATTTTGTCATTATCATCTTTGAAATAATAATCACTCACAATGTATCTGAGTGGTACTGCAGTCAAAAAAATCACTTCTCCATTGATACTTTGGTCGGCAGCGTCTTCATACATTACCAAAGAATCATAAAAAGCATTAATATCTTTGATAGGCACTTCTGCTTGTTCTTTAAAATTATAGTAAGTGAATTTTTCGTTTTTGCCTTTGTAGATAATATAAGGCACTATTTCACCTTCGCTGACCTCACTAAACACTACCACTGGAAAGTTAGCATTTTTGAGTAGTTCTGTAATTTGCTCAATAGGGAGGTTATTCTTTAAAAAAGCTAAATTAAATTTCTGTGCCTTTTCTATGAGATGGTCTAAAAATTTTCCTAGTTCAGAGGCTTTATATTGGATAATTTCTGCATAGTCATCTTTTAAATCAAAAAGATTGTACTCGTGTTCAGCCAATTCTGCTGTTTTAGTGATGATACTGTCTATCAGCGAAGTATTCATATTGCAAATATATATAATAGTTTTGCTATTAGTTTGTTTGACAGATATAAAACCATCAAATAAAAAAAAAGTTCTTTGCTTTTAAAAATAATGTTGTAACGCTATTAGCCCTAATTCAGTCGCTGGTTACGCTGGGCTTTATTTATTTTTTTCAATTATTTTTCTTCTAAATACCCACTAAAAAGTTAAAAAAATAGTCGTTTACATATTATTAAGTGTAAAGATGATGAATACAAAGTATTAAAAATGCACAAAAACAGTGCAAGAGATGCCTATTTTTGTGCTTTTTGGTTAAAGCGTATTTGCTTAATCAAATAAAAGTGGTTTCTTTTCTGCTTCTCCTCCCTCAGTGATTTCGATGAGCTGTAAGTCAAAGACTAATTCCTGCCCAGCAAGTGGGTGGTTGGCATCTAGCACTACACTATCTGCTTTGATTTCTCTTACTACTACTTGTATGGGTTGCCCCTGTTCGGTGTGTGCTTGGAGCTGTATGCCTTCCTTAAGATCTATCTCAGCAGGAATACTTGCGCGCTCAATTGTAAAAAACATATCAGGGTTTACTTGCCCATACGCCTGAGTAGGGCTAAGATTTATGGTCTTCTCTTCACCTATTTTCATACCTAGAATAGCCTCCTCAAATCCTTGAATCATCATGCCCTTTCCTAGTTCGAATTGTAGTGGCTCACGCTCAAGAGATGTATCAAACACACTTCCGTTGGTGTGTTTGCCTGTATAATGAACCTTTACAACATCTCCGTTTTTTGCTTGTAACATAAAGTTTTGGTTTTTATTAATATAACATTGAATTAATTTAGGTGGTGCAAAGTGTATGTACTACATACACTTACATTTTCTAAATTTTGTTTAAATTTAGCAAAAATTTAATAGTTATGCTAATTTTTAGCAGATTTAATTCAATTCTCGCCCATTACAAGTAAAGAGTAAAAAATAACTTTTACATTTTTATTGCCTAAGTTATTGATAATGAATGTATTAAAAGCTCAGATTTCACAACTTATAACTCACATCTTACCAAGTGCTTTCCTTAAATATCAACTTTATTTTCTGTGCTATCTTGCCACCACAATACGCAAGTGCCTTTTGTGCTTTTAGATAACACTTAGGTAGAGAGGTGTATTGATGGCAAGCTATCTCTAGATTGGCTTGTAGCTGCTTTCTGAAATACGCAAAGGAATTTGTTTTTTGACTTCTTCAAAGCGTACAATCTCAGTTTTGCTTGCTTTGCTTGCATCAAAGGCAAGGTATTCATCTAAGTCAATGCCTAGTGCCTCAGCACGCAATTCGTGAAAGGCTGCTTTGGTTTCATCTAGTACCCTGAGGTAGGTCTGATAATGTGTCCCTCTATTAGTACGCAATGCTACCACTGCTTCTTGTGGGCTGACAGATTGCTGTGGGTCTTTGCCCTGGTTGTTGATAAAATCTTTGAGCTTATTTCTCAGTTGGCTGAGTGCAATGCGTTCATCATCTACTAGCAGCTCGTTTTGAGCATTCACTAGCACTTTACACACATTATGTGCGTGCAAGGGACGCGCTTCCTGCTCATTGGGCGGTAGTAAAACACCAATGCCTTTGTCTTGTGAGAGTGTAGTGGTTACTAAAAAAAAGACAAGTAATAAAAAAGCAATGTCTGCCATAGAGCCAGCATTTACCGTTTGAGTAGTTTTTTTTGAGGTTCGTAACATAATTATCGAGGGTTTAAGTTAAAACTGCTCAAATAAACTAAATAATTAGTTAATAAGCAACTAAACTATTAGTTATTTTTTAGTTACTCGAGTAGCTGGTTAATTATAGCATTGTGCTAAAATTTTGTATAATCTTGTGATAGATTGCTATTTTGCTTTACAGTGTTTATCTTTACTGAATGAATATCAAATGAATCAACTTTATGAGTCAAGTTTTTAATTATTGCCCTATATGTGCTGCGCCTCTTATCTTTCAGATTATCAGTAAAGAAGAGCGACTTTCCTGCTCAGTGAACCCTCGCCACTATATACACTACGATAATCCTAAGCCTGTGGTAGCAGCTATTGTAGAGTACGAAGGGGAGGTACTTCTAGCCCGCAATGCCCGATGGCCTCCTGAGTGGTTTGCGCTTGTTACAGGTTTTTTAGAAAAAGACGAAACTCCAGAAGAAGGCATCATACGTGAAGTGAAAGAAGAAACAGGACTTGATGCACAAGTACAAAGTTTGGTAGGAGTGTACCCTTTTCTGATGCGTAATGAGGTGATTTTGGCTTACCACGTAACCGCTACAGGTGAGGTACTACTCAATGATGAAATAGCAGCCGTCAAAAAAATACCCAAAAATAAGCTTATTCCTTGGCCCTACGGCACGGGCGATGCTGTAAGAGACTGGCTTAGAAAGCAAAATATCTTAGATAATATTGACAAGACACTGAAATTTAAATGATTTAGTAATGATTAATTTTCAATTGTCAGTTATTGGTAGTCCAACAGTTAAGTGTGTATGCTTTGAAAACTCTTTCACTCCATAGTGGGATTGTTTAAAAAGTCAAATAGTGCCAAATATTATTTTGAGTGAGAATTACGCAGGCTTCTGCAAATTACTTTTTCTAATAACTATACAAAATTTTGCTATAAATACTTTTTACACGACCCCGCATTTAGTAAGATGTGAGTTATAAGTTGTGAAATCTGAGCTTTTAATACATTCATTATCAATAACTTAGGCAATAAAAATGTAAAAGTTATTTTTTACTCTCTACTTATATTTTGAACAGTATCCAGACTATCTTACAAAACACCATCACAAAAATTGTCAGAGAACCAATAATGTTCGCCCTAGCGCAATTAAGCATAACCATAAAAATTGTTATAAGACCAAAATCTTGAAAACAAAACTACCAACAGTCATTTTTTTGCTTTGCTAAAATAGCGGGAGCAGAAATAAACCTCTCTAGGCAACAAACAATGATTACTTTATGACACTAACAAACGCCTATGATAATTTATCTGTCCTAAATGATAGGTAAAATGTGCCAATAGGTGATGTAAAATCAAGGCTGTAGGGTAAGTCTTTCCTTCTATTTCCTGAGGGTAATCGCCTTCAATAATATTAGGTGTTAAGCCATCAATAATTTTTTTCAAGGGAGCATACAGCCCTTCAATTTCTGCTAAGATAGTGGCTTTTGGTACGTTTTGCTGCGAAAATTCTGTGTTTTTATCGCGCAAGTAGCCTGTATCGCCCAGTGCCGACCCAAAGTAGCCTTTTAAGTTACCAATCAAGTGCAGGGCAAGGTTGCCGCCTGAATTTTGAATACCTGCTGTTACTTTCCACAAGGCCTCTTCGCTAGGGTAAGCAGCTATTTCTTCATAAAGCTTTTTGAGTTCTCTTTCCAAAATAACACGGTAATGTTTGGGGTTGAGTGCCATATTTTGAACCAATTAATGATGAATTAGATTATGCTATGAGCAATAATGCTTAAAGTACAAAGAAAAATAGAAAGAAAAAAAATGTTTAAAAATTTATTCAAATCAGGGCAAAATCCAACACAAAGTGCAGGTATTCCTTGGGAAAATCTGAACAGCATAACACAGCTTGAAGAAATTAAAAATCACTCGCAGTCGCAAAAGGTACTGATTTTTAAGCACAGTACTCGCTGTTCTATCAGTTTTTCTGCCCTCAACCGATTAGAACGCACCTGGCAACAAGAAGAGATGGAAAATGTCAAGGCCTATCTTTTGGATTTAATTCAATTTCGCAATGTGTCCAATCAAGTTGCAGAAGAATTTGGCGTACCCCACCAATCGCCGCAAGTACTTGTGATAAACCAAGGCAATGTAATTTATGATGACTCACACATGGGAATTATGTATGATGAGTTGAAAGAAGTAATACAAAAAGGCTAATACACCTTACTAAACTGCTTCAACATTACTTTCAGTACCAGAAATTGCTTATTAATATGTAATCATTCAGGTATATCAATCCAAGGGCAAAGAGACAGACAAGAAATAATATTTCCCAATCAAGTTCAAAGTTTTTGCTAATCAGGGATGAGGTCGCTCACAGTGACCCCATCCCTAGTAAAGAATGGGTACGTTACTTATTGGATAGTCCCTTACTACTTCTCTTTCTTTCACAAAAGAAAAAATTTAGTTGTCTGACAGTTTTTGTGGAAATCTGTAGCAGTGGACTTCCAGTCCACTGGCATTTATGTTCTAAACAGTATTTAGCTCATCTTATCGCACACAGTCACAAAAATTGTCAAAGAATCAAAAATTTGAGTTAAACATAATATAAAAATATTGAGTTTCATAACAATTTTTGTGATAAATGGCAGTGGATTTTAGCCTAACGTCTTAATCTCTAAAACAGTCTGACATTTTACTGAGGAAAGTGTAGAGTATGAGCTGTGAATTGTGAGCCTTTACAAGAACGCTTCATTATTTTTGTTCTCTGATATTGTAAAATAGACTTTGGTCTGTTTGAGACTCTGTAGCCAAAGGGCATGCCCTTTGGCTACAAAACTTAATCCCCCTTCAGCATAATCAATCCTAGTGGAGGAAGTTTTACGGTGATAGAGTGATTTCTGCCGTGCGAGGACACTTCTTCGGTTGTTATTTTCCCACTATTTTTTACGCCACTGCCCCAATAGACTTTTTCATCACTGTTAAAAATCTCCTTAAATTCGGCAGCTTCAAACACGCCCACACGGTAATTTTCGTGTACGTTGGGCGTAAAGTTGGCAATCACCAGCAAGCGGTCTTGGGGAGCTTTTCCTTTGCGGATATAGACCAAGACTGAGTTTTGGGCATCGCTGAGGTCAATCCACTCAAAGCCAGAGGGGTCAAAAGATTGCTGATGCAAAGCGATTTCTTTTCTATAAACCTTGTTGAGGGCTTGCATCAGCTTTTTGATGCCTTGGTGAGGCTCAAAATCGAGCAAGTGCCAAAGCAAGCTTTGGTCGTGTTTCCACTCCGTAGTTTGCCCTATTTCTGCACCCATAAAAAGCAGTTTCGTGCCGGGGTGTGTAAACATATAGCTCAATAAAAGACGCATATTGGCAAAACGCTGCCATTCATCGCCGGGCATACGCTCCATCAAAGCTCCTTTGCCGTGTACTACTTCATCATGAGAGAGCGGCAACATAAAATTCTCGCTGAAGGCATACGCTAGGCTAAATGTAATCTGATTTTGATGGTATTGACGGTAAATGGGGTCTTTCTCAAAATAATCTAAGGTATCGTGCATCCAGCCCATCATCCATTTCATACCAAAGCCCAAGCCGCCCGTGTAGGTAGGGCGAGAGACTCCAGGCCAAGCCGTTGATTCTTCGGCAATCATCTGAATACCAGGGGAGTTTTCGTAAGTGGCAGCATTAAGTTCTTGTAAGAGCGAAATCGCCTCGAGGTTTTCACGCCCACCATATACATTGGGTATCCATTCATCTGCTTTTCGTGAATAATCCAAGTAAAGCATAGAAGCCACAGCATCTACCCGTAGGCCATCAGCGTGGAAAAATTCTAACCAAAAGAGGGCATTACTGATGAGAAAAGCCCGCACCTCGTTGCGTCCGTAGTTAAAAATATAGCTACTCCAGTCAGGGTGATAGCCTTTGCGTGGGTCGGCATGTTCGTAGAGGGCAGTGCCATCAAAATTAATTAATCCGTGCGAATCATTGGGAAAGTGCGAAGGCACCCAATCCAAGATAACTCCAATGCCTTTTTGGTGAAAGCGGTCTATCAATGCCATAAAATCTTGAGGCGTACCATAGCGTGAAGAAGGTGCAAAATAACCCGTAACCTGATAGCCCCATGAACCAAAGAAGGGGTGCTCCATGACGGGCAAAAACTCTACATGCGTAAAGCCCAATTCACTGATATAATCCACGAGGTCATCGGCTAGTTCGGCATAGCTGAGCGAAAATCCATTCTCGGGGTTGCGCTTCCAAGAGCCAAGATGTACCTCATAGACGGAGTAAGGGCTGTTAAGGGAGTTGTGCTGCGCCCGTTTATCCATCCATTTTTTGTCTTTCCAAGCATAGCTATTTTCCCAGACTACGGAGGCAGTTTTGGGGGGCACTTCCCAAAGTAGCGCAAAAGGGTCGCCTTTTTCGAGTACCTGACCGTGGTTGTGTGAGTGAATTTTATACTTGTAAATTGTGCCTTTGCCAATATGAGGTATAAAGCCTTCCCAGATGCCCGAGCCATCCCAGCGTATAAAAAGCGGGTGTTGGGTATCGTCCCAGCCATTAAAATCGCCTATAACCGATACTTTGGCCGCATTGGGTGCCCACACGGCAAAGTAAGTTCCGTCTATGCCTTCGTACGTTACGAGGTGTGAGCCTAGTTTTTCATACAATTTAAAATGCTTTCCTGCCCTAAAAAGGTGAATGTCAAAATCTGTGAGTAGCGAAAAGGGTAAAATTTTTTCTTGTGTTTCCATTGTTTGTTTTTTATTATTGGCGAATTTTTATGTGATTGTTGATTTAAGAAAGTGTCTGGCTATCCACAATTTACAAATAACAAAAGGTTAATTTATTTAACCATCGTTCCTTAGTGAATTATGAATTTTTGGAGTTCTAACGCTAGTTTTGCCCCACAGCCCCCAAGGGGAAAGTTTTAAAGTCCCCCTTCGGAGGATTCAAGAAGCCACCTCTTAGAGTAATTGTTGCAAAGTATTTAAGTTGAGTGTTGTATCAAAAATAGCCTGTATCGGAATGTTAAACCCTTTCAGTGCTTGGCTGCTTACAGTACCTTCTTTAGCTTTGAGCTTGAGTTGGTATTTTTTATCCTCCAGTAAGTATTGCTCAAGCACCTGAGTTTCGGGGTCTATTATCCAGTATTCTTCTACTTGGTGTGCTTCATAATCATTGTACTTAATGCCTCTGTCTATTTCAGTAGTGCTCTTAGAAAGTACTTCTACTATCCAATCGGGTGCAGGAAATCGCATTTGATCTTCTTTAAAATGAGCGGCTTTTTCTTTTCTGAAAAAGCAGATATCAGGTTCATAATCATTGCGTGTAAGCGAAATCAAGATTTTTTCAATTCCTACAAAGCCTGCTTGGTGCTTATTAACATAGACGCTCACCAATTGGGCAAGTGCAAGAGAAGCGGCATTGTGTCGCTTCATAACAGGAGATTGAAAAATGATTTGCCCATTGATAAATTCAGCTTTTTGTTGTTCTGAGATTTTTTCATAAAACTCCTTGCGTTGCTGCTGTTCTTCGGAAAGACAAGCCGCTACCTCCTGCCAAATCAAATAGGCATCGGGTCGCTCAAGTAGATTTTGGATAATTTCAGTGTTTGACATTATTCTTGAATAAAAGTAACTTCTACAATTTTATCGCCCTGCATTTTATAGATAGCAATTGCCTTGATGTTGGGCTGTCCTTCTTTAATAAATACCTCTTCTTGGTCTATGACTGTGCTGCTCATGGCAATTCTATTGACCAAGGTACAGTGTAAATCAGGCAGATTGGCAAACATTTCTGTATAAACTCTCCGCATAGTTTCTTTGCCTTGGTAGCGAAGTTGGTTGGGGTAGGCATAGACCTTTACGGTATCGCTATAAGGTACTAAAAACGCCTCAATATCATGGGCATTGTAAGCCTTGAGTTGCGCTTCGGCAAGGGCTATGTTTTGCTGCTCAGACTGGGTATATTGCTGCCCCCAAGTTGGTAGTGCAAGTAGTAAACAGGGCATTAACCATAAGAATTGAAATAATTTCATTGAAAATTAGAATTTAATCTTAACAATATTCAAATTTATGTAATTGTTCTCAAACTACAAGTGATGATTTGAAAGTAAATTATTTTTTATATTGTAAAAGATTTGCTAAAAATGACGGGCAGGGCTTAGGAAATTATGAAAGAAGGCTTTGTTATTAGTTCCAATACAAAGCCTTCTATTTTTTTATTGAAATTTATTCAGGTTTCATTTTACTCACAATTTCATCAGAAATACCACAGTAAGAGAAGCCTCCATCATGGTAAAGGTTTTGCATAGTTACCATACGGGTATAATCTGAGAAAAGAGAAACAACATAATTGGCACAATCATCTGCTGAGGCATTGCCAAGTGGAGAAAGTGTTTCGGCATAAGCATAAAAAGCGTCAAAGCCATCAATGCCTGTGCCTGCGGTGGTTTTGGTAGGCGATTGAGAAATAGTATTGACCCTTACTTTCTTTAGCCTGCCATAGCGTTCGCCATAGCTACGTGCAATGGACTCTAATACTGCTTTTGCTTGTGCCATATCAGAATAACTTGCAAAAGCGCGTTGAGCGGCAATGTAAGAGAGTGCCAACACAGAAGCCCACTCGTTGAGTGCGTCCATTTTTTCGGCTGTTTGGAGCATTTTATGAAAAGAAAGTGCCGAGATGTCTAGGCTTTGCTGGTACCATTCATACTTCAAATCGCCATAATCTCTTCCTTTTCTGACATTGGGACTCATGCCTATGGAGTGCAGCATAAAATCTAGTTTGCCACCTAGTTTATCCATAGATTGTGTGTAGAGATTCTCCCAATCTTCTACTTTGGTAGCATCAGCCGGAATTACAATAGTATTGCAAGCCTCTGCCAATTCATTGATTTTGCCCATTCGGAGGGCTACAGGGGCATTGGTTAGTATAAACTCTGCACCCTCTTCTTTTGCTTTGAGAGCTACTTTCCAAGCTATTGAGTTCTCATCTAAAGCTCCTGTGATAATCCCCCTTTTTCCTTTTAATAATTGATGCGCCATATTTGTAGTTTAAATTAGGATTTGATGTTTATTACTGTATTATTTCTAGTGCGTAAAGTTAATCGAGATTTTGGATTATTTTATGTTTTTAAAATTACAAAGCCTCTTTGATGGCGGCAGAGATTTCATCATAATTGGTAGCCCCTACCAATTGAAAGGCAAACTGCTCAATCGTACCATATATCATAGAGGCAAAGCCTGTCTTGAGGTCGGGCTGTATGCTTCCGAATCCGTGAACAAACCAAAAGAAGAAGCTCATCACGATAGCATATTTTATCAGTCCCACTATTGCCCCTATGATGTTGTCCCAAGCACCAGGAAAGTCATACTCTATTTCGGTTTTTAAGTATTTACCTAATGTTGCTAGTAATCCAAATGCTCCGCCAACTGCACAGCCGAAAGCGACTTGTGCAAATAAATTGGGATTGAAATTGAAAATATAAATCTGCACAAGGTTGATTACCAGCCCCATTACTTTGAAGCTGATGGCAAAAGCAATGGCAAAATGAAGTATGCCTACAATCTCAGACAGCAAGCCTGCTGCATAGCCTTGATATGCCCCCCAAGCAAGCGGAGCTACCATAATGAGTGTGAAAATAATGCTTAAAATATCTATGCTACTTTCGCCACTTATTGGTGGTGGGGTATTCATTTGTTGTAGAAACAGCATCTGCTTAGATTTTATGTATGTTGTACCATCAAAATTTGATTATCTAGCCTTGTAAGCTCATTGAAGCAGTGATTTTACCATAGCCGCAATTGCTTTCCCCTCTGCCTGCCCTGCGAGTTTTTGATTGGCTGCGCCAATTACCTTACCCATTTCTTTGGGGCTGCTCACACCGAGTGTTGCAATGATTTCTTGTATGGCTGTTTTTAGTTCTTCTTCTGTGAGCTGTTTGGGTAAAAACGATTCAATGATAGTGAGTTCTTGGAGTTCTACCTCTGCCAAGTCTTGTCTATTTTGTTTTTGATAGACCTCTGCTGAGTCGCGGCGTTGCTTGGCTGCTTTGCTAAGAAGTTTGATTTCCTCAGCCTCCGAGAGTTCGCCCATGCTTCCTTCTTTGGTGGCTTCTAGCATAATCATAGATTTAATGGCACGCAAAGCACGCAAGCGGTCTTTGTCTTTGGCAAGCATGGCTTGCTTTATGTCTGCTTCAATGGTTGTTTTTAAACTCATGGCTTTATATTTTGGTATTGTTAAAACAGTTAAAATGAATTTTATATTTGTTAATAATAATGAGTGAATAAGTGCAAAAGACAATTAATTTTACGCCTATTGCGGAGCTACTTAGGTAACTCGCTCATTTTGTTGTCCATAAAATTAATAGAATTTTACATTTTTTGCATCATAATTTGCAAAAAAATATCACAAATTGAAAATAAAAAAATAAATCATGACAAGGTTAAGCGTAAATATCAACAAATTTGCCACCCTACGCAACGCAAGAGGCGGCAACAATCCCGATATTATCAAAACAGCCAAAGACTGTGAAAGATTTGGCGCACAAGGAATCACCGTACACCCCCGCCCTGACGAGAGGCATATCCGCTACCAAGACGTGCTTGACCTTGCCCCTATCTTGACCACAGAGTTTAACATAGAAGGAAATCCTACACCCTCTTTTATAGAGCTAGTACTGAAGGTAAAGCCCGCCCAAGTTACGCTTGTGCCAGATGCGCCAGAGGCCATTACTTCCGACAATGGCTGGGATACACTCCAACACGAAGGTTTCTTGAAAGAAGTAATCCAAGAATTTAAAAAACATCATATCCGCACTGCTATTTTTATAGACCCTGTGGCTAAGATGTTAGAGGGGGCAGCCAAAGTAGGTACTGATAGAATAGAGTTTTATACTGGTCCTTTTGCACATTTATTTCCGCACAACCCCGAAGAGTCTATCAAGCCTTATTGCGAAGCCGCTATCACAGCACATTCGCTTGGCCTGGGCATCAATGCAGGACACGACTTGGATTTGAAAAACCTACATTTTTTTAAAAAACATATCACACAACTAGATGAGGTTTCAATAGGGCACGCACTTATCTGTGATGCGCTTTACCTAGGTTTAGAAAATACTATTCAAATGTATTTGAGAGCACTGATTGAATGAGAGAACATGAAATAGTGTAAATGTTTTTTACCTTTTACCAAAAAAAACTCAAATACTTCACGTATTTGAGTTTTAAAAATGGGCGAATGACCGGGCTCGAACCGGCGACCCCCAGAACCACAATCTGGTGCTCTAACCAACTGAGCTACAATCGCCATATTTTGGACTGCAAAATTAATATTTTTTTTTGCAAATACAAAGATTTGCGTTTTATTTTTTTGATAAAAGATATACTTATCATGCACTCTTCATCAAGGAAAAAATTGCCAACCATAGGGCGGACAGTAAGCACATTGTTCAAAGCCTTTTGGGGCATTTTAAGTTACTTTTTGGCAAGTCGTTCAGCCTCATTGAGTAGTTGCTTGGCTTTCTGAAACACGTCATCTTCTTTGAGCATAACTGGGTAGAAGCCCTCTGTGTCCCAGATTGCCCTGCCGATAAGTGCTTTGAGATGGATTTTTATAAGGCGTTCAGATTTTGTAAAATTGGCTGTTTGGTAAGGAATACTCACTTCTTTGGCAAGTTGTATGAGTTGAGTGAGCATTGCCTCAGTTACTTCAAAATTATTCTGAAAGCTATCTAATCCTTTAGTTTTAAGTGTTTCTTTGTATGTGTTGGCATATTCTAGGGCATATTCTCTGATGAGATTTTGTTTGTAAAGCTGGTTCAAGTAATCATAGTTTGTACTATCCAATGGTACAAAAAAATCTGGAATAATCCCTCCTCCTCCATAGACAATTCTTCCTTTGGAAGTTTTGTATTGATGGGTTTTGTCATAGCGCATACTATCTGCACTAAAGAGTTCTCCGTGTTCGTAGCGGTCTTCTAAGTCATTGCTGTACGCATCATAAGGTTTTTGGATAGAGCGCCCACTTGGGGTGTAGTACCTTGAGATGGTGAGCCTTAGTTCTGAGCCATCTTGTAGCTCTATGGGCATTTGCACCAAGCCTTTGCCAAAAGAGCGTCTGCCTACTATCAGGGCACGGTCATTGTCTTGAAGCGCGCCCGCCACAATCTCAGAAGCAGAGGCACTGCCTTCATTGATGAGAACCACTACGCCTCCTTCTTCAAAAAGTCCTTCTATTTTTGCGCGCATTTCGGAGTCGTAGCGTGTACCTTTGCCATCAGTATAAACAATCTTAGGGTTGCCTGCCACGAGTTCATCAACCATATTAACAGCTCTATCCATATAACCGCCTGGGTTGTCGCGTAGGTCCAGAATAAGTTGCTTCATACCTTCTTTTTTCAACTTTTGAAGGGCAGTTCTGAACTCACGGTAAGTGCCTGCACTGAATCGGCTTACTTTAATAAAGCCTACTTTATTATCTATCATTAAACTAGCATCTACCGAGTAGCTTGGTATTTTATCTCTGGTAACCTTGTATTTTAAAATACCTTTTACGCCTCTTCTCACAATACCCAGCTCTACTACTGAGCCACGCCTTCCTCTTAGCCATTTGTAAACCTTATTATTATCGGGCTTAATACTTGACCCTGCTATGTTTTCACCGTCCACCATCACTATCTTATCGCCTGATTGTAAACCTACTGACTCCGAGGGACCGCCATTGATAGGAGCGACTACGTATAAAGTATCTCTAAAAATATTAAATTCGATGCCTATTCCATCAAAATCGCTTTCGAGTTGCATATTGTACTTTTCAACATCTTTGACAGGGATATAGACAGTATGAGGGTCTAGCTTTTCAAGCATTTTCTCTATGGAGTAGTCTATCAGGGCTTCAGTATCTACTGAGTCCACATAACTATCGTTGATATGCGTAAGAATGTCGCGGTATTTCAGGTAGCCATTGGCAAGGGCGCGTAGTTTTTGATTATCGCCAAAGATGGTAGCTCCGAGCAAGATACCTCCAACAATAGCAATGCCTAGCAAAAGAGGAAGTCTTATTTGAGAGGGGGTGTTTTGAATGGGTTTATTCACTTTATTTTTATTTTTTGCTTATATAATCAAATTTTATGCTGAATGGTTTGCCTCTTAGCAACGTAAATCTACATGCATTTTGTCTTATGATTCACTCCACTTGTGCCAAAATACTCTTTTTCTTGATAAAAATTGAGAAAAATCATTTTTTATATCTTATCATAGCGTATGTTTGCAGACTAAATAAATCATCTGGATAATACAAACTATGAAGGTATGGTATCCCATAATTTTACCTAGTATTGTGCTTCTTGTATTGATTATGATTGATACGCATTTGCTTTCATTTCAGTATAGGCATCAGTATTGGTGGATATTTTTGATATTCTTTGTTTTTTTGGGCTACATCTCCAAACAAATACTAGAATATAGCCAGAAAGACAGCCAAACAAAATTCTCAATGTACTACTTCTCAACAATGATAATTCGGCTCTTGCTGAGTGTTTTATTGATTTTTGTATTGCTATTCAAAGAAAAAGATAGCAAGGTCGCCTTGGTATTAAATTTTTTCGCAATTTATTTATTATATTTTGTTTTTGAAATTTATTACTTGTTAGCTAACTTGCAGGCCAATTCAAAAAAGTGAAATGAATATGATTTCTAACATTTACAAACCTTGTTTTAATAATAAATTGTACATACTGTTTTTTTGTATTATTCTAATACCTTCCTTGACTTTTGCAAAGAAAGAAAACTCCGAAGGAAAAGAAAAGTTCAACCCTGGTGAAACTATTATGCACCATATAGCCGATGGGCACGAATGGGAGTTCTTCAAAATAGGTGAAACAGAATATTCTTTGCCTCTGCCTGTTATTCTTTACACTCCCAACGGACTTGATGTATTTATGTCCTCTAAGATTCATCACGGCAAAGAAATGGAGATAGAAAAAACCGAACACGGCGAAACCCACACTGCCCACATTACTGAAGTCAAAACTGCTTTGAACACTTATCATTATGACCACGGCAAATTTCACTTGGCTGACGGCGGTGCTTTGTATGACATTTCTATCACCAAAAATGTTGCTTCTCTCTTTTTGAGTGTATTTGTATTGATGTTTGTGTTTTTTGGCCTAGCCAAGAGCTACAAGAAAAATGAAGGCAAAGCCCCCAAGGGTTTACAATCTTTCTTCGAGCCAATCATTGTTTTTGTAAGAGATGACATTGCTAAAAGTGCTATTGGTTCTAAGTACGAGCGTTTTCTTCCCTATTTATTGACCATCTTTTTCTTTATTTGGTTCAACAATATCTTAGGACTTTTCCCTGCGGGTGCGAACCTTACAGGCAACATTGCTGTAACGCTTACGCTTGCGTTGTTTACTTTCTTTATTACCATATTTAGTGGTAACAAGAATTACTGGGGGCACATTTTCAATACGCCTGGAGTGCCTTGGTGGCTGAAAACTGTTCTTCCTATTATGCCTTTGGTGGAGTTTTTAGGTATTTTTATCAAGCCTATCTCATTGATGATTCGTTTGTTTGCCAACATTACGGCTGGGCACATCATCATGCTGAGTTTATTTAGTTTGATTTTTATGTTCAAAAGTGTAGCTTTCTTGGTAGCTCCCGTGAGTGTAGCTTTCGCAATGGCTATGACTTTCTTGGAGTTGTTTGTGGCAATGCTACAAGCGTATGTATTCACTTTGCTTTCTGCACTTTATTTTGGACAGGCAGTAGAAGAACATCACCACGAACACGAAGAGGCACATCATTAATAAATGTATGTGCTAAAACTAGCAACACTTTTTCCTTTTTTATATATAAACAATTATAATTATGTTACTTGAATTATTGTCAATTTTATTAGCAGACTTAGGGATGGGTCTTGCAGGTGTAGGTGCTGGTCTTGTCGCGTTAGGCGCAGGATTAGGTATCGGACAAATTGGTGGTCGTGCAATGGAAGCCATAGCACGTCAGCCTGAATCTACGCCACGTATCCAAGGGGTAATGATTATTGCGGCAGCCTTGATTGAAGGTGTTGCACTATTTGGTGTGGTAATCTGTCTTGTAATTGCCGTTTCCTAACTGGAAAAAGTTATTACAGAAACTGCCCCCTCGTGGGGTAGTTTCCTCTTTCAAATTTGCAAATATCTATTTATCACTTGATTAAATTATACTACAATGAATCTGGTAACTCCTGATTTTGGACTTATATTTTGGCAAACCATCACTTTTTTGATTGTCTTGTTTGTCCTTTCACGTTATGCTTGGAAACCCATTGCCAAGGCACTCCAAGAGCGAGAACACTCCATAGAAGATGCCCTCAAAGAAGCTGAGAACGCACGCAAAGACATGCAACAGCTCAAAGCAGACAATGAAAAACTACTTGATGAAGCACGCATAGAACGTGATAAAATCTTGAAAACGGCTCATCAACTCGCACAAGAAATCAACGACAGTGCAAAAGAGCAGGCAATAAAAGAAGTAGAAAAAATACGCAATGATGCCCAAGCTGCTATCCAAGCTGAAAAACAAGCCGCCATTGCAGATATGAAGAAGCAAATTGCTGTGCTTTCTATAGAAGTAGCTCAAAAAATCTTACAAAAAGAACTCGAAAGCCCCGAAAAGCAACAGCAATTAGCTGCCGACCTTATCAAAGATTTACAAGTAAATTAGTGATTGTACTTAAAACAAACTCGCGAAGAGTTCTAAAAAATAGCATTTATGTCTGAACAAGCAGTTGCCTTACGATATGCCCACCCACTATTTGACCTTGCAGAAGAAAAGAATATCACTGATAAGGTCTATGAAGATATGCAGCTTTTTGTAGAAACGGGTGAAAAAAACAGAGAGCTTCTTGCCGTGTTAAGAAGCCCCGTTATCAAAGGGTTCAAAAAACATTCTATTATAAAAGCCTTGTTTGAAGGAAAAATCCAAAAGCTCACAATGTCTGTATTTGAGATTATGAGCCGTAAAAATAGAGAGTCAGTTCTTTTTGACTTGGGTAAAGTATTTATTGACCTATACCAACAAAAAAAAGGGATTCAAATAGTAAGAATACAAACACCTACCCCGCTGAGTGATGCCCTCAAAAAAGAACTCAAAGACAAACTTACTCAGCAACTTAGTAAAACTATTATCTTAAAAGAAGAAATCAAAAAAGAATTAATAGGTGGCTTTATCATTTATATAGGTCATAGCCAACTAGACAACTCTATCAAAAATAGTCTGCAAAGGCTCAAGTTTAACTTTATCAATACGATATATAAAAATTAATAATATGGCAAGTATCCGACCCGACGAGGTTTCAGCAATTTTGAGAGAGCAACTCTCTGGCTTCAAAACCGCAGCCGAACTTGAAGAAGTAGGTACGGTATTACAAATAGGTGACGGCGTTGCCCGTATCTATGGGCTTACCAAAGCGCAAGCAGGTGAGCTCATCGAGTTTGAAAATGGGCTGAAAGGTATGGTACTCAACCTAGAAGAAGACAACGTAGGGGTTGTACTCTTGGGAGAGTCATCAGAAGTAAAAGAAGGCGATAGTGTACGCCGAACCGATACCATCGCCTCTATCAAAGTAGGAGAAGGAATGATTGGGCGCGTAGTAAATACCCTTGGCGAACCCATAGACAAAGCAGACCCCATTTTAGGAGAGTTATTTGATATGCCCCTAGAGCGCAAAGCACCCGGGGTAATCTACCGTCAGCCCGTAACAGAACCCCTCCAAACAGGTATCAAAGCAATTGACTCTATGATTCCTATTGGACGTGGACAGCGTGAGTTGATTATTGGAGACCGCCAGACAGGTAAAACTGCCGTAGCCATTGATACCATCATCAATCAGCGTGAATTTTATGAAAAAGGCGAGCCTGTTTACTGTATTTATGTAGCCATTGGTCAGAAAGAATCTACCGTTGTGCAAGTAATGAATGCCTTAGAAAAAGCTGGTGCAATGAAATATACCGTAATTGTGTCTGCGTCTGCTTCTACCCCTGCACCTATGCAATTTTTTGCACCTTTCACAGGCGCAGCCATTGGTGAGTTTTTCCGTGATACAGGTCGCCCTGCCCTTGTAGTATATGATGACCTTTCTAAGCAGGCTGTGGCTTACCGCGAAGTATCTTTGCTATTACGCCGCCCGCCAGGCCGCGAAGCGTATCCTGGTGATGTGTTTTATTTGCACAGCCGCTTGCTAGAGCGTGCCGCCAAAATCAACGAGTCAGACAAAGTAGCTACTCAAATGAATGATGTGCCACCTTCTTTACAAGGAAAAGTAAAAGGAGGAGGTTCGCTTACTGCTTTGCCTATCATTGAAACACAAGCAGGAGACGTCTCGGCATATATCCCTACCAATGTAATCTCTATTACTGACGGTCAGATTTTCTTGGATACTAATTTGTTCAACTCAGGTATTCGCCCTGCCATCAATGTAGGTATCTCGGTATCAAGGGTAGGTGGAAATGCCCAAATTAAATCTATGAAAAAAATCGCTGGTACGCTAAAGTTAGACCAAGCCCAATTTAGAGAGCTAGAAGCATTTTCTAAATTTGGTTCTGACCTTGATGCCTCCACAAAACTAGCAATTATGAGAGGGCAAATCAACCAAGAAGTACTTAAGCAACCACAGTATTCTCCTATGACCGTAGAAGAGCAAGTAGCCATCATTACGGCTTCTACTAGTGGACATATAGATAAAGTACCCGTAAACAAGGTCAAAGAGTTTGAGAAGGAGTTTCTGATGATTATGACCACAGAGCACAAAGAAGCACTGACTGCTATCAAGGCAGGTAAAATAGATGACGAACAGCGAAATATCATCAAAGAGGTAGCCTTGAACTTAGCAAAAAAATATGTCGTAGCAAAGGCTTAATCCAGTAATAAAGTAGCCAAAGTATGACAGCCACTGAACAGCTATCCATAAAATACTTGTGCTACTTTATCTTAATACCCTATTCTTAAAAGACTATTTCACAAAAAAATAACTCATAGGTGATTGTAAGTACAATCACCTACAATTCCCAAAGTGTAATTTTATGGCAAATTTAAAAGAAATTAGAGGGCGTATTAGCTCAGTTACTTCTACCCAACAAATCACAAAAGCCATGAAAATGGTGGCAGCCGCAAAGCTACGCCGTGCCCAAGACCGTATTACACAGATGCGCCCCTATGCAGAACGCCTCAGTAGTATTTTGGCTAACCTCTCAGCTTCACTTGATGCAGATGCTTCCAATGTATTCACGCAAGCACGCCCTGTAGAAAAAGTTTTAATTGTAACTGTTACGGCTGATAGAGGACTTTGCGGTGCTTTTAATACCAACATCGTCAAAGCAGCTATTAGCCTTATCCAAGAAAAATATGCTACCCAAGCCGAGGCTGGTAACGTTCATCTTTTGTCTATAGGTAGCAAAGGGGCAGATGCACTCAAAAGGCGTGGCTATCAAGTGAACGAAGACTTTGTTACTACTTTCCAAAATCTTAGCTTCACAAAAGTTAAAGAAATTGCTGAATTTATCATTGAGCAATACCAAAGAGGCGCGATAGACAAAGTAGAAGTCATCTATAATGAGTTCAAAAATGTAGTAACACAAATTGTAAGAACTGAGCAGTTTCTACCGCTTTTGGCTGCTGAAAAAACAGAGGGGGATAAAACACAAAATACAGATTATCTCCTTGAGCCTTCCAAAGAAGAGATTATTGAAGAGCTTATCCCAAAAACACTCAAAATACAACTCTACAAAGCAGTACTCGACTCTAATGCCTCCGAACAAGGTGCAAGAATGACCTCTATGGACAATGCGACTGAAAACGCCAATGAAATATTGAAAGATTTAAGACTTACTTATAACCGTACACGACAAGCAGCCATTACCAAAGAAATCCTTGAAATTGTGGCAGGGGCTGAAGCATTAAAGGCAAAATAACCCGTAGAGAAAGGCATGCCCTTTCTCTACTAAGCACAAAAATATGCTCACATATTTACTAAATTGGCTCATTTTTCTTCCCTTAGTAGCTATGTGTGTGGTATTGTTAGTTCCTAAGCAGTGGCAAAGAACATATAAATTTATCACGCTTGGGGCTACTTTTGTACAGCTCGTATTTGCTACCATACTCTATTTTTCTTTTCAAAAGGGACAAAATGCACCAACAGGCGTACACGACCTACTGCAATTTCAGTTTTTATTTACAGCCGAATGGTTCTCACTTGAGCTTGGCAGCATGGGCAAACTTTCTGCACAATACCTTGTGGGGGTAGATGGTCTGAGTATTATGCTAGTTTTGCTTACGGGTATTGTTAATTTTGTGGGGGCTGTAGCTTCTTGGCATATTGCACATAATCAAAAAGGTTATTTTGCGCTTTATCTGCTTCTGAGCAGCACCATAATGGGCTGTTTTCTTGCCCTTGACTTCCTGCTTTTTTACTTGTTTTTTGAGTTTATGCTTTTGCCCATGTATTTCTTGATAGGGCACTGGGGCGGTGAAAGGCGTGAATATGCCTCACTCAAATTTTTTATCTATACTTTGGTGGGTTCTTTGTTTATTTTGGTAGTGATGATTGCACTTTACCTCTCAGTTATAGACCCTGCCCAAACCGCACAAGCAAGTGGATTGATACAAACTCCCTCGCAAGCCTCGCCCGAAGTAGTTCAAAAAGTGCAAACTGCCCTGGCCAAAGGCACGCTAGAGCCGAAAAACAGGGTTTTTACTTTTAATATGACGGCTATGATGGACAAAAATAATTACCTACCTGATAGCCTCATGCAACCCACGGCTCAAAATGCTACTTGGCGTTTTTGGGCATTTTTGGCTATTCTGATTGGCTTTATGATAAAACTGCCCGTAGTGCCACTGCATACTTGGCTACCTGATGCCCACGTAGAAGCCCCTACACCCATTTCGGTAGTGCTTGCAGGGGTACTATTGAAGATAGGCGGATACGGTATTTTGCGGATTGTCTATCCTATTTTTCCCCTAGAAGCTCAGATGGCTACCTTCAGCATAGCCCTTGTGGGGGTAGTAGCCATTTTGTATGGAGCAATGAACGCATTGGCTATGAGCGACTTAAAGAAAATGGTCGCCTATTCTTCTATTTCGCACATGGGTTTTGTTCTGCTTGGTATTGCCTCTTTGACAGTAGAGGGAGTAAATGGGGCTATTTACCAGATGTTTAGCCACGGCATACTTTCGGCAGCTTTGTTTTTGATAGTGGGGGTGCTTTATGACCGCACCCACGACAGAGCGATTGCAAGTTATAGAGGTTTATTAGGTAAAATGCCCTTTTTCACGGTCTTTGTGATGATTATTTTCTTTGCCTCACTTGGCTTACCTGGTTTTTCGGGATTCATAGGAGAGTTATTTACTTTGATGGGGGGCTTTGGAGCTGAAAACATCCCTAATTGGTTGGCAGTATTGGCTACCTTTGGGATAGTGCTTGGGGCAGCTTATTTTTTATGGACCTTGCAAAGAATGTTTTTAGGTGAGTTTTGGGTGAAAGATGCTACACAAAATCAACAAAAATTAATAGACCTTCAACCGCGTGAAGTCTTTTTGCTGGTTTTTCTATCTACCCTGACCCTGCTTTCAGGCATTTTTCCAGGTTTAGTTTTTGGAGTGATGAGCAATTCTGTGGAGGTTTTTGTAAATTTTGTATTGAGTGCAAAATAAAATAATCAAGTAAAAATAACTTGATTACTTTTATTTTATAAGTTGCTGATAATAAGTACAATACAGATTCCTAATTCATACCCTTTCATTTATAATTCTCTAAATGCTTTTAATACTGTAATTTATTACTTACTTTCAAGTCAAATGTGATGTTGGGCATTGTGTGAAAAATAATAACTGCCTTCTAAAATAGCCGCTAACAACATGGGCGAAGTATTAAAAACCATTCAAATAAAATACTAACTTACATCAATGATTTTTGTAATGCCTAACAAAAAACACTAATTATACGAATTATCTTTAAGGTAGCAAAGGCTTGCTCATTTTAAGCAATATTTTTCAAGATAAAAAAGGCCATTTCCTGTATGTATCACCTCAGCCAACAGTATTCAGTAAAAGTTTCTCTGGTTTTGTTGCTCTTATTGTTGAGCCATACTGCCTATGCACAAACTCGAACCATAGATAGCCTTACCAATCAGCTCAACAAGGCAGCTTCTCAAAACCAAAAAGCCCTACTCTACAATCAGCTTTCAGAAGCGTATAAAATCATTTCCCCCTCTGAATCTTACAAAAAAGCACAAAAAGCATTAGAAATCGCACAAGCAGTCAATGATAAAATACAAGAGGCACTCGCAATCAACAACTTAGGTGAATATCACTTAGACAAAGGAGAATACAATAAAGCTATTAGATTTTTTAAGCAAGCACTAGATATCGCCAAGACTATCCGTAACAATAATATTAAAGCTACCTGCTTCAATAAAATAGGCGTGGTTCATTATTTGAAAAATGAATATGATACCTGCCTGAAATATCAGATGGAGGCGCTCGAAATTCTTAGAAAAACTAAAAACAAACAAAAAACTGCACAAGTCTATAGCCTTATCAGTTACACATACAGCAAACAAGGCAGATATACCCAAGCATTAGATTACCATTTTAAAGCATTATCTATCAGAGAAGAACTAGGCGAACAAAACGAAATTGCCAAATCGCTCAACTCTATTGGCGATTTTTACCAACAACAGCAAAACTATAAAAAAGCACTAGAAAGCTATTCCAAATCGCTTGAAGTAAGTACCAAAATTAATAGCCTGAAAGGGCAAGCAATTTCGTGGAATAATCTTGGCGTTTGCTATTTGCATTTAGGAAAGGTAGCAGAAGCAAAACAAGCACATAGCAAAGGGCTTGTACTCAAAAACCAAATGGCTATTCCCAAAGAAATTGCCATCTCACTCAAAAATTTGGGTGATGTGTTTTTGGAAGAAAAACAGCTAGACAGCGCATTGTATTTTTATAAAAAATCAAAACAGATACAAACCCAACTCCAAAATAAAGAAGCCCTACTCAAAATAGATATTCAGATTGCAGAAATATTTACAACCCAAAAAAACTACCAGCAGGCTATCGCAGCACTTGAAGATGCCCTTTTACAAGCCAAAAAAATAGAATCTCAGCTTTTAGTAAAACAAGTGTATCAAAACCTTTATCAAATCTATGCCCTGAAAGGTGATGCTGAAAACTTTTTAGTGCATTATCAAATCTACGACAGCTTACACAAAAACAGCCCTGAAAAGTTGGAGGATTTCAATATAGAAGCACTCAAACAGGAATATGAGTATGAAAAAAAACAAAAAGAATATGAACTTCTCAAAAAAGAAAATCAAATAAAAAGCCTTCAGCTAAAACAGCGTAGCATACTTAATTGGCTGCTAGCAATGCTTATCTTGATAGCTTGCCTGTTGATTGTGGTATTTTACCTACGTGCCAAAATGCGCCAAAAAGCCAACAAAGCACTCAGTCAAATTAATGAACAGATATCAGCACTCAATCAAAAACTTCAAACCTCAGAAACACAACTCCAAAAATCAAACAAAGTAAAAAATAAATTTTTATCCATTATCTCTCACGATTTACGTGCACCACTTACCTCACTACTTAGTCTGCTGAAGATTCTTCAAAATGCACAAAATGATGAAGAAGGCTTCCCAAGGGAAGTACAACAAGAAATGTTTATGTCTTTGAGCAAGCAAGTAACAGCCAATTTGAACCTGCTTGATAACCTCTTGCAATGGTCTAAGGCTGAGGCAGAGATGATTCGCTTTGAACCTTCAAACATTGATTTAAAGTCATTTACAGACACTGTGGTTGCCATTCTGAGCAATGAAATCTCAAATAAACAGCTCGAGGTAGCCATACATCTCCCTAAAAATACAAAAGTGTATGCGGATAGCAATATGCTTCAAGCTATTCTGCTCAACCTCCTCAGCAATGCCGTTAAGTTCACAAATACCCAAGGAAGAATAATATTAAAAACATCGGTCTCTTCCACAAATTTCATTATGATAAGTGTTTGCGATAGTGGCGTGGGAATGTCGGAAGAGGAAATAAAACAGCTTTTCACAAGTGAGCATCTTTCTAAAAAAGGTACAGCACAGGAAAAAGGAACTGGGCTAGGGCTCTTGCTTTGCAAGGAGTTTGTAGAAAGGCATAAAGGTACGCTCACCGTAGAAAGTACTCTACAAAAAGGGAGTTGTTTTACTTTTAGTTTGCCTAGCTCGGCAGCGATATTTGAGCAGGCATTGGCATAAGGGAGTGTTTGACAAATGACCTATCTGGTATGTATTAAGTATGTGGTCGCTTAGAGCAACCATGTGCCTAATCGGAAACAAGTTTGAATCTGATTTGAGTATAGTATTTTCTGTTTACTACCTTACTCAATACAACCTAAGTTTAATTCATCAAGAAAAAAGGGCAAAGCCATTAATTTTAGCTTTGCCCTTTGTTTGTATTTAATAACTTAAAAAGCTACCATTAAATTACTTTGCCATGGCAGGTTGCTTTTTCTTATTTTTCAGGCGTATAATACCTACCTTATCAAACACTAATATGATATAATAGACAGGATCTATTTCAAACCAGCGAACGCCAAAGTTTGCACGTGAGCCATATACGTGGTGATTGTTGTGATATGCTTCGCCCATCATAAAGATATCAACAGGTAAGAAATTTTTGGAAGTATCATCAGTCTTGAAGTTAGTGTACCCGTATTTATGTGCAAACCAGTTGATGATAACTCCGTGTACTGGCCCCATCAATACGTGAACAGGTACTAACGCCCACATCCACCACTCAGTAGCAAAGAAATAATAAACGGCAGCATACACACCTACCCAAGCTATGCGAACCACCATCCAGTCAGCAAAAGTATCAAACCACTTCCACTTAGGAAGGTCTTTCTTATATTTTTCTTCAATTTCCATACGGTCATTGAGAATATCAGAATAGATATTTTTAGTTCGCCACATCATGGTGAACATGTTACTGTCATAACTGGGAGAGTGTGGGTCTAGTTCGGTGTCGGTGTGTGCGTGATGCAAGCGATGTAGCAGGCCGTAGGCATATCCACTAAGGTAAGAAGAGCCTTGTGTAATGAAAGTAAACACAAAGAAAAATCTTTCCCAGAATTTAGACATCGTGAACATTTTGTGGGCGGCGTATCTATGAAGAAAAAATGTTTGACTAAACAGTGATAGATACCAATGGAGAACGAAGAAAATTAATATAACCATTATGATAGAAATTATTGAACTTTAAAATGACATTACAAATTTAATATACAATTGCTTTTATTGGTGTTATTTTTTTGATTTTAACATAATAAACTTAAAGTTAGTCATTATTTGTTTGAAATGTATATTTTTCAGCAAAAAAATCATTTTTTTTGCTCATTAAAATCAATGACTTGTTTTTTTGTAAAAAATTAACAAATAAGTTTAATTTTTGGGTGTTATTATCTGGATTTATTTTGGAGATTGTGTTCATTGTCTTTCATTGGCATCATCTCTGGTAAGTCTTTCAAACCGCAGCCTTCGGCGGTAGGGAAACACATCAAGGACTTCGCCTTTGTCTATCTTGTTTTGCAAATCTTGCCAGAATTTAGGCTCAAAAATATCAGCGTGTAACTCAAAGAAAATTTGCCTCACCTCTCTCCTACCTATCAAGAAATTTCTAAATTCCTCAGGAAAAACATCATTAGGACCTATATGGTACCAAGGTTCAGAAGCCATTTCTTCTTCATGAGTACGTGGCTCGGGCAAAGTCCGAAAATTACAATCTGTGAGAAAGCAAATCTCGTCATAATCATAAAAAATCACTCTTCTATGTCTTGTAACTCCAAAATTTTTTAATAGCATATCACCAGGAAAGATATTGGCTGCCGCAAGTTGCTTAATGGCATTGCCATACTCTTCTACTGCTTCGCGCGCCTCGGCAAGGCTTGCCTCTTGCAAGTAAAGATTGAGCGGCACCATACGCCGCTCTATGTAAAGGTGCTGTATAGCGATAGTATTTTCGTTGATTTCTACGATAGAAGGAGCTACTTTGAGCAGTTCGGCAATGAGTTCATCTGAAAACCTATCCTTATCAAAGACAAAATTCTCAAACTCGTGGGTATCTGCTAGTCTTCCTACGCGGTCATGCCGGGATACTAGTTTGTACTTTTCTTTTACTTGTGCTTTTGTTACTTGCTTAGGAGGGTCAAAATTATCTTTGATGAGTTTGAACACCACATTGTAAGAAGGCAGAGTAAATACCGACATGACCATACCCTTAATGCCAGGAGCTATGACAAATTTATCTGTCGAGTTTTTAAGATGTTCTGTAAAGTCTCTATAAAATTCTGTTTTACCATGTTTGCTAAAACCAATGGAATTGTAGATTTCAGCATACTCTTTGAGCGGAATGAGGGTCTTGATAAAACCCACCAAAGCCGCAGGATAGGCAGCCTCTACCATAAAATAAGACCTTGTAAAACTAAACAAGATGCTGACAGTATTTTCATCGGTGATGAGAGCATCTGTAAATATTTTACCCTTTTCGTTGAGCAGTGCAATCACAAAAGGCTCTATTTTATGGCTAATTTTGAGCCTACCTATCAAGTAAGCACCTTTATTTCTGTAAAATACAGGCTTTAATACTTCTATGCAAGCACGTTCATCAATAGGATATTTTTCTAAGACTTCCTCTTTGAGCAGCTTAAAAAGTTGTGCAATGTCTTGGTCGAGGTTTTCGTAAGGTTTGGCAAAGGCATAATCTTCATAAATTTGCCTAATGGCTTTGGCCGGATTGGGGTAGATAGGATAAGTGCAATAAATAGGTGCAGGGGTAGGTTTGTCTCTTTGATGTATGCTATCAAATACAAACATGAAAGCAGGGTTAATCTTGCGGTGCTGAAATATTTTGCAATAAACTGAGTTGTAGAAAGTTTCAAGGATTTCGTTATCAAAACGGTCTGCAATTTTTTCTACATAGACACTTCGGAGGGTTTTCCAAAATGCTTCTTTATAGACTTCGTCTCCGAGTTGCTCTTTGAGGGCTTCGCTGAGTTGTGGGATAATCTCTTTATATAAATTGAGCCGTTCACGTGCTTTACGCTGCATACCTTCCCAGTCTTCTTGCTCAAACTTACTTTTAGCCTCTAGCGTAAGTGCTTTAAAAGATTGGCTATACTTCTCGAAGTTGTCTAGCATAAAGTTGACCGTTTGAGTGTGTAAATTCATCATAGGCATCATCTTATAATTATTCAAAACAAAAATAGGAATATTTTTTTAAACCATATTGTTTTGTAAAGTGGTTAATTTATCTGCCCAAAAATTTTTAACCTATGCTTTTCAAGATAGCTCTCTATTTGTTGCAGATTACAATACAATCTGAAAACTACCTCGCATTTTTGTTGGTGGTCTGACAATTTGTGTTAAAATACTTGGCGGCAGACTTTCAGTCTGTCAGCATTTATTTTTTGAACAATATTCAGCTTATCTCATTGCACGTCATCACAAATATTGTCAGAAAACTACTTTGGCAGTTGTTTAGGTACATTTATCCAAAGGCAAAACTTAGTAAAGATGCCACCCTATTGGGGTTTTACGCACTTATATTCGATTTCATGCCGCTGGCATATTTTAAGATTTATCTTAACAATTACCTGTTTTGTTTGCTTTAAAATTATCCAAACACTTAACTATTTGCATACAAAAGAAAGAAAAATTTAGAAAATACATAAAAAATCATCAACTTTGTAAGTTAAAATAATTCAATTTATCTAAAAAACTTTCCCAAAAAAATGGAACGTAGCGTTGCCCAAAAACTAGAAGCCCTCTTAAAACTACAAAAAATAGATTCTCAATTAGACGAGATTAACAAAGCCAAAGGGGATTTGCCCGACGAAGTAAGAGATTTGGAAGATGAAATCGCAGGTTATGAAACGCGTATTCAAAAGTTTAACCAAGAAGTAAAACTGCTCAATGAAGAGATTGACAGCAAAAAACAACGTAAGAAAGAAGCTGATAAACTCATAGTGAAGTATAAAGAACAGCAAATGAATGTACGCAATAACCGTGAGTATGAGGCAATTTTGAAAGAAATAGAGTCTGAAGAACTAGAAATACAACTTGCCGACAAAAAAATAAGAGAGGCAAATGAAAAAATTATTAAAAAAAACGAGGAAATTGCTGAGACCAAAGGTATCTTAGAAGACCGCAACAAAGACCTAGCAGGCAAACAAAAAGAACTCGATAACCTCATGGAAGAAAGCCAAGGCGATGAAGATAAACTCAAAAAAGACCGCGACAAACAAGCCAAAAATGTAGAAGAAAGACTCCTCCGCTCTTACAATAAAATCCGCTCTAATGCCATCAACGGGCTAGCAGTAGTGCAAGTTATCAGAGATGCTTGTGGAGGTTGCTTTGCCATCGTACCTCCACAGCGACAAGCCGAAGTAAGAGATAAAAAGAAGATAATCGTCTGCGAACACTGCGGGCGCATTTTTGCAGACGTGGTAGATGCCATTGAAGAAGAAGTAGAAGCTACTCCCACAAAAAAGCCAAGAAAAACCAAAAAATAATCTATTGATTTTTTGCTAGCTTGAAGTTGCTACCCATTTTGTATGGGTTGTAACTTCATCAACACCCTTAGGGGCAATGTATTTCCCACCTTTTTAGAACCGAACAGAGCCATGATGTCTGCAAAGAATATTGTAAACAATTTGCATACGATTTTTGTATTTTTGTAGCACAAAATCAATTGGTTTTTGGTGTAACTTATTTATAAAAAAGAACTCCGTATTATGCAAAAAACTACCTTAGACAATACACGCCAAACACAAAGGCAAAAACCTGACTGGCTCAAAATACAGCTCCCAACAGGAAAAGAATATGTAGAAGTAAAAAAAATCGTAAAAGAACACAAGCTACATACCATCTGCGAAAGCGGACGCTGTCCCAACATGGGCGAGTGCTGGGGCGCAGGTACAGCTACTTTTATGATTTTGGGAGATATTTGTACCCGCGCCTGCCGGTTCTGTGCTGTCAAAACAGGACGACCCGATGCCATCAATTGGGACGAACCAATGAACGTAGCACGCTCAATCCAGTTGATGCAGCTCAAGCACGCCGTAATCACTTCTGTTGATAGAGATGACCTCGAAGATGGTGGTGCAAGTGTCTGGATAGCAACAATTGAAGCCATTAAATCGCTCAACCCTAGTACTACTATGGAAGTGCTTATCCCTGATTTTAAAGGCAAAACCCAACTCATCTCGCAAATTACCCAAGCACAGCCCAATGTCATCTCACATAATATGGAAACAGTCCGAAGGCTGACCCGACAAGTTCGCCGCAACTCTGACTATGACCGTAGCCTCTCTGTCATTAAGTGTGTGTCTGAGGCCGGTATCCGCTCCAAATCGGGCATTATGCTCGGGCTAGGCGAAACCGAAGCTGAAATACTCGAAACAATGAACGACCTCCGAAGCGTCGGCTGTGAAGTCATCACGATTGGGCAATACCTACAACCTACACGTGCGCATCTTGAAGTACAAGAGTTTATCAAGCCCGAAGTATTCAAAAAATATGAAACCATAGGACTCGAAAAAGGATTTAGATTTGTAGAAAGTGGTGCCTTGGTGAGAAGCTCTTACCACGCCGAAAAACACGTCCATTAATGCAAGTCCAGGCTCCATCAAATACTTTACACATTCACCCACTCCAAAAAATAGACTATCAGAAGGCTTGGGAATGGCAAACCGCCTTGTTTGAAGAAATGAGGAAGTATAAACTTACCCACAAAGTAAGTCCTTGCATTGGGCATGTGCTGTTTTGTGAGCATCCGCCTGTATTTACCCTAGGCAAAAACGGGCAAACCCAAAACCTACTCGCCAGCAAAGCACAACTCGAGGCAGAAAGCATACAACTACTCGAGACGGATAGAGGAGGCGACATCACCTATCACGGCTGGGGGCAGTTAGTAGTTTATCCGATTTTAGACCTAGATACCCTAAAAATAGGAGTACGACAATATGTCTATCAGTTAGAAGAAGTCATTATCCAAAGTTTGAAAAAAATAGGTCTCCAAGCCACACGAGTAGAAGGTGCTGCGGGGGTTTGGGTGGAACGGCAGCGTAAGATTTGTGCCATTGGCATAAAAGCAAGCCGAGGAATCACCATGCACGGGTTAGCCTTAAACGTAAATACTTACCTCCCTCATTTTGAGTACATTGTAGCCTGCGGGCTAAAAGGAAAAGGCACTACCTCTACTGAAAAAGAGCTTCAAAAGTCTTTTTCTGTAGAAGTAATATCAGAAATAGTGCTTGAACAGTTTTTGACAATTTTTGATATCCAATCAGTACACTAGCCCGTTAAATTTCTCTGAGATACCTATCAATCAATCTTTCTTTTTCCAGTTCATTCAAATTGGTGAAATTATCAAATGTTAGGCTTTCATATTCTTGAAGTCCCATTTTATCATTTTCATCTATTGAGGTACGTTTAGATTGACATTTTGGGCAGTAAATATCTTGAGTAAAATACACATCAGGATTTTGCCTATCAGCAACGAGTCCTACAATCTTTTGAATCACTGAACCTATTTTTTCTCTATTTTTATTGTTCAAACGTACACTCACCAATCTATCAATCAAGTCCCAAGTTTCACAACCCAAACCACTATAATACCTAATTTCTCTGCTATCCATCGATCCGTAGATATATTCCCCGTAACTAAAATCGGAAAGAGCCGGAGCATTAAAATCGTATTTGCAAGAAATGTTTCTACATTTTGCGCTAAATGTTGCTATTTTCATTTTCAATCTCAGATTCAAATTCAATATTGTTGCTCTTATTTTTAGTTATACGTAACATGACGAGACTGCACACTCACTATGACGAAAATCTTCAGATTTGTTTGTTTTCATAAAAAACAGGATTGTCTGACAATTTCTGTGAAAATCTGTAGCAGCGGACTTCCAGTCCGCTGGCATTTATGTTCTGAACAGTATTCAAGCTATCTTATGAAACACTACCACAAAAATTGTCAGAGAACCAAAAACAGCAGGTTATGGAGTAGTGTGGTGTCTGGGTAAATTGGTAATTTTGCCTATCCAAACAAATCGGGAGATTTTTTTAGAAAAAATCGTAATAACAGTTGTAAATTAGTTATTTTTTTACTTAAAATGGAAAATAAAAAAAGAAATTTAACACAGGCTTGGGAAGAATTGCTGCTCAACCTCAAAGGTATCATAGGAAAAAAACCCGAAGACCTCAACGCTGTCTTATTTTTGATAGGCGTGCGAGAACTAGGGCAAGGGCCTAAAACTTTCAGCAAAGAGCAGAAACAAGACCTAATGCACATAGCCATCTGCCGCATCTTAAGCAAAGCAGGTATTTATAAACTAGAAGGACACGACCAAGACGGATGGCCTCATTGGAAGCGCATAAAGAAATTACCGCATTTGGATATTCTTAGCCAAGAAGAATTGCTCAAAGGCTATGTACTTGATTATTTTGAAGATGAAGAACTATTTATTTAGCCAAAAGAGAGCCTTGATTTGAGAAAAACCTCCTTATTGAGTAAACTAGAGGGTTTTAATTTTTCAAACGGCAACTTCTAGTGCTTTGTCAGCATTTTTGATGGCATTAAAATATACATCTTCCAAATCTGGCTCGGTAATCTCAAAAGTATCATCGGGGCGAAGTTCTGCAAATACCTTGATAATGACTTTACCTGTACCCGCAAAAAGGCGTGAAGAAATCACATTGAATTTTTTTTGATGTGCGGGCAAGTCTGTTTTATCAATTACTTTTTTCCATACTTTGCCTTTGGCATCTTCTATTATGTCAGCAGGATTGCCTGTGAGCAATACTTCGCCTCGGTGTATAATTGCCATTTGATTGCAAAGATTGCTCACGTCTTCTACGATGTGTGTGGAGAGAATCACCACAATGTTTTCACCTACTTCACTAAGAAGATTATGAAATCTATTGCGCTCGGCAGGGTCTAGTCCTGCGGTAGGCTCATCTACTATGAGAAGCTGCGGATTACCAAGGAGAGCTTGTGCTATTCCAAAGCGTTGTTTCATACCACCTGAATAGCCTCCTAGGCTGCGTTTGCGGACTTTATAAAGGTTAGTTTGCTCAAGAAGTGCTTTTACAATGGCTTTTCGATCTTTGCTTTGGTGTATGCCTTTGAGTTTGGCAAAATGATCGAGCATTTCTTCGGCATTCATTTTAGGATACACACCAAACTCTTGGGGAAGATAGCCAAGTAGTTGCCTTACGGTTTGCTTTTGCGTAAGCACATTGATGTTTTGCCCATCTTGCATCACAAAAGTAACCTCGCCTTTGTCTGCCTCTTGGAGCGTAGCCAAAGTACGCATCAGTGAAGATTTACCTGCCCCATTAGGTCCTAGGAGTCCAAACATTCCTTTTTTTAACTCTAGGTTTACCTCATCAAGGGCTTTTGTGCCATTAGGATAAGTTTTAGAAAGATTTTTTATGGTGAGTTGCATCATATTTAAGCTCAATTTGTGCTGTTGGTAGCAATTATACGCCAAAAATTACAAATTTCTAAACTAGCTACACAAAAATATCCATAATTGCCATTGCTCTTTCATCAAAAGATGATGGCAAGGTGCATCACTGCTTCTTTGAGTTGGTCGATGTATGCTTTCGGAATTGGATTATTTTGAAGATTGATTTTACGCAAAGCCGTAAAATCTTCAAGCCGAATGGTCAGTTCTTTCAATTGGTTGCCCTCCAGGTAGAGTTCTTGTAAAAGATGAAGATTTGAGAAACTCCTAGGGAGCTCGGTAAGTTGGTTATTGCCCAAAAATAGGCTTCGGAGTGCTTTAAAACCACTCATCTCTTTGGGCAATTGTGTCAGTTGATTATGGCTTAAATCAAGCGAAAGTAGATTTTCCAAAGTTTTGCTAGGGAGTGGAAGTTGCTTTAATTGGTTGTTTTTGAGTACCAAAGATTTCAGATTGTCTAAGGCCAAGAGGCTCAAAGGCAAGGCGGTCAGTTGGTTATTGCTCACATCAAGCACCGTCAGATCCATCATTTTTGAAAAGTCATCACAGAGCTTATTCAGTTGATTATACCCAAGATAAAGTGCCTTGAGTGTGGTAATATTACAGAGCGAGGCAGGGCAAGAAGTCAGTTGATTACTACCCAAATCAAGCAAAATCAATGCTGACCAATCTTGTAAATTTTGGGGCAGGTCGGCAAGTTGATTTTCTGAAAGGTCGAGCTGTTGTAGCTTTTTTAGGGCTGTAAGATTGCTTGGCAAACTACTTAGCTGATTGTTTTCTAGTGAAAGATGCGTGAGGGTGGTTGCATTGGCAAACCCACTAGGAAGATAGCTGAGATGATTATGACTCAGGTCAAGTCTTTCTAATTGCTTCAAGCGTTGCCAGTCGTGAGGTAGGGCTGTTAGCTGATTGTGGGCTAAGTTAGCTTCTTTGAGCTGGCCAAGCTGTGTAAAGCCCTCAGGAAGTGTAGAAAGCTGGTTATGGTCGAGGCTTATTTTTGCTAGTTGTGTGAGTTTTGTGATACTCTCAGGCAAGTACAAGAGGTGATTATGGCTGAGTAAGAGCATTTTTAGATTTTGACTGAGGCTACTTGGCAGACTATCTAATTTATTTTTTGTTAGAGATAGCTCTTGTAGAGCCGTCAAGTATTGAAGGCTATCCGAAAGTTGGCTAAGCTGATTGTTGTCTAACTTAAGCACCATTAATTTTCTCAAATTGAAAATTTGAATAGGAATTTCCAAAAGTGAAACAGATTGTAGCTCCAGTACTTTGAGTTGTTGAAGGCTATCTAGATTGCTAGGGTAGTATTTTAATGGATTATTTGACAGACGTAAGATTTCAAGGTTCTTTAAAGTAGCTACTTTGCCTGAAAGCGTAGTAAGTTGGTTGTGGCTTAGATTGAGTTCTTTGAGATTTTTAAAGTAGAGAAGTTCAGCAGGTACTTTGCTGAGTTGTTGGTTGCTTAAATCCAGACGAATGACTTTTTCGGGTTGCTGAATGGCTTTTGCCAAATCTCTATGGACAACCTCTTGTGCTAATCCTGCATTTTGATAGGTATTTTGTGTTTGCCCGTGAGTGCTAAAAATGCCCAAAACAGATAATATGAAAGTAAAAAATGTACGCATCAGCTTGTAATAAAATTAGGTGTTTACAAAGAAAAAAAGTGTTTTTGTGAAAGCTGCTCTAAAATTCAATCTTTTGGCTTGGTAGTCATCTTGACGAGTTATCATTTCAACGCACAAACGGGCGTATTATTGATAAACAGTTAATTGCTAAATAGCACTACATTCTTTTTACTAAGCCAAGTCTTTTGTGAAGGCTTTGCTACAAAATAAATTTAATAGTCATGAACAGAAACACACTTTATCAATCAATTATAAATATAAGTATTCCTAGTATGTTTTTGATGGGTGTATTTTTCATTAGTACAGGTTTTGCTCCTCCTCCTACCACCCAACTAGAGAAAGTCTGGGAGCGAGAAATGTATCTTCAAGTAAATTTACACAATTTTAGAAAACAAGCTATCTTTCATAAAAAAATAGATTTTGAAAACATAGATTATGGCTTAATGAACGCTTGTCTTTTTTTCTTAACTAACGAACAACGCGCCCAACAAGGACTAAAGCCTCTGACTTATGCTGCTCCACTTGAGATAGCAGCTTGGCACCACGCTAAAGAAATGCAACAAAGTAACTTCTTGTCGCATATCAATCCAAAAAATATTTACAGAAAAACAAAAGACCAGAGAGGGAGATTGGCAGGGATTAGCAATCCTTTTATTACTGAAAACCTAGCTACTAAAACAGGAATGATAGGAGAAAACACCTATTTATATGTAGCAGAAACATTTGTAAATCAATGGGTGAGCTCTACCACTCAGCGCAAAAATATTTTTTCTGACAAGGCTATCCAAATGGGCTGCGGACTTTATACTGATGGCAAAAACTGGTATGCTACACAGTGCTTCCAATGGTTCAGACCTATCCTTGCTTGCGATGCTCATGATACTTTGCCCTAAGCAAAAGCTAATAGCAGAGGCTTTAAGCTGCTTGTTTCCTCAGGCTAGGCAATGCTACCACCACCAGCACTAGCAATGCAGTTACTAATTTGAGCAAATTAGGTGGAACGCCCACCGCCAGACTCAGTGCCAATATAAGTCTAAATGCTACAGTTCCCAAAACAACCCCAAGCAGGCGCAAAGCAATGTTTTGAAACCCTAACCAATGGCTTAGGGTTTCGCCTATCATTACTGAACCCAAACCAATAATTACAATCCCAATTCCCATATTAATATCTGCAAAACCCTGATACTGCACTACCAAAAAGCCACTAAAAGCTGTCAGGGCATTGGCAAGCCCCAGCCCCATCATCTTCATTCGGTCGGTATTGACTCCGTTGGCACGTACCATAGGGGCTGAATTGCCTGTAGCACGCATCGCCAAACCAAAATCTGTATTGAGCAAATAGCTCAATTTGAGCCATACCAAAGCCACAATAACCAGCAAAACCACCAATGTAGAACCTAAGGTACCTAAGCCACCCTGAAAAATGGTCAAGAGATTGGCAGTAGCTATCAAAGGTAAATTTGATTTTCCCATCATCTCTAAATTGATAGAATACAAAGCCGTCATCACTAATATACCCGCTAGCAAAGCATTGATTTTCAGCTTTGTATGAATCAAACCTGTAGCAAGCCCTGCCAAAATACCTGCCCCAATTACTGCCAGTAGTATCCAGTATAAAGGCACTGCTTGCAAGAGTAAGATTGCAGTAAGTGTACCTCCCAAAGTATAGCTACCATCAGTGGTAATATCAGGAATATCAAAGATACGCATAGAAATAAAAATACCTAAGCCCATAGAAACAAAGCCCAAACCCAGCATCAGGGCAGCCAAATAGAAATTGTTAAATACGGGTGATTGTGCAGTATTTTCTTTGGCTTGCACTCGCGAAATACCCACTGCCTCATAGCTTTCATCTACTGTGATGCCGAATTGCTTGGCAATGGTAGGATTATAAATTTTTTTATGGTATTGAGTGAGTTTGAGTGAAGGCAGTGGTTTATCTTGATTTTTAAGGTACTGGGCTGCCTGCTCCCCTGCCTGATAGCCCCACATATACATATCGGCACCAAAGGCAGCTAAAGCACCACGCTCTACTAGCCCCTCTTCGCTTGTAAAAATAGGCACATTGGCTTGCTGACAGGCTTTAAAAATCACCTCAAAAGAAGAAAAAACTACATTATCGGGCATAGCAAAGAAAGCATCAATGCCTTTATCGAGCAGTGCCTCTACTACAAGTTGTGTGTCCGAAGAGTTGCTTACAGGCAAAGCAACCAACGCTAATTGGAGGTCTTGCGCCGTTTTAGCCATTACACGGTACGCATTTTGCGACTGAGGCTCTCCTTGGTTATAAATAACCCCTATGCTCTGCGCTTCTGGAAGTAATTTGGCTATCATCTTTACTGAAGTAGCAATGTACTGCAGGTTGTCATAAGTACCAAAAAGATTACGTGGAGAACTACCGTTTTTGTCCAATAAATTAACAAGACTAGGCTCAGGACCTACCATCATACAGACGGGCACTTGGGCTGTACGCTGCAATGCCGCAATCATAGCACCTGTGGGACAAGCCGCTATAAGTGAAACTTTTTCAGCAATCATATAATCTGTGCTTTGTACCATAGTAGGCATATCTCCTTGAGCGTTTCGATAAATGACCCGAAGCGTATTATTCTGTTCGCTAAAACCTGCTTGGCGCAGTGCCTCAAAAAAACCCACCCGTGCTTGGGCAATTGTAGCATCTTCAAAAGCATCTAAGAACCCAATCATAGGAATTTTACTAATCTTAGGCTGACAAGCAAGCAAAATCCAACTAAAAAATAGCCAAAAAAAATAGCATTTATGCCGTAGTACTTCCATGTTTGTTTGGTAATGGTAAATTGCAAACCTAAAGAATAAATTTGATAAAGTACACTCTGAGCTTAGGTAAGGGTACATTGGTCCTGCTACATTGATAAATACAAAATTGCTTTTCTTTATCTCCTACGCTTTGCTGTCCGTGGTTTTTGTCAGTGATTGGGAGTTATTTACTGAGTTGTTAGGTAAGTTCATCAATAACTACTAATTTTGAAAAGAGAAAATAGGCTTAAGAGCATACTACTTTTTTGAAAGGCAACTATTTTGTCGAGGATTTGGCTCAATTAACAAGTAATAATTAGCTCAATGTACTGGGATTGGTTTTATTATTTTGGCTACAATGAATTACTCTGGATAAGCATTGCTATAGTAGGCTATGGTCTGTATTTATTCAGGGTATTGAGGTTAGCACAGCAGCTAGAAAGCCACAGGCGTTGGGTATTTATAAAATTTCCTTTGCGTGTTTTGTATTTCAGTTTGCTTATGATTGCTTTGCTAGGGCCTACTTTTGGAACAAGCAAACGCTATGTGCAGACTGTAGGAAAAGATATTTATATATTGTTTGACCTTTCGTACTCCATGAATGCGCGTGATGTGTCTCCTTCGCGCTTTGAAAAAGCTCGTTTCGAGTTAAAGAGCCTTGTGCAAGGGCTTGAAGTCGACCGCTTGGGTATTATTGGTTTTGCTGAAGATGCTTTTTTAGAGTGCCCACTCACGTATGACCGCAATGCCTTGCTGCTTTTTCTACAATCACTCAATGCGGGTATCATAGGCAAAGGAGGTACGAGCTTTTTGCCTGCGCTCAACATGGCATTGGATAGGTTTGATGATTCAGAGGAACGCAACCAACGTTTTAAGTCCAGATTGATTGTAATGATAAGTGACGGTGAAGACTTTGGAGAAGATTATCTCTCTAAACTAAGGCAGCTAAGCGAGCGAGGTATCCCTGTCTTCACGGTAGGAATTGGCACAGAAGAAGGAGGTAAAATACCACAAGGCAATCAGTTTATCTATAACAGTAAGGGTCAGGTTGTAGTCTCTAAGCTGAACCCTAGCAGCTTAGAGCGCATTGCAAATACTACGCAAGGGCGTTATTTTTGTATCTCAAAAGATAAAAATGAAATGCCACAGCTCATACAAACTGTAAGGGAGCTACAAGGACAGAAAATTGACCAAAAAGCCATTAAAGTAGCCAACAATAAATATATCTATTTTTTGTGGATGGCATTGGGCCTAATGTTTATTGATGTATTGTTCAAAATAAAAGTATTGAATCTGTGAAATATATTTTATTGTTTCTTTTGGTAATCAATCCTATCACTTACATCTATGAGGTAAATCAACTCCAAAGTGAGGCAAGCCAAGCATATAATAATAAAAATTTTTATAAAACAATTAGGCATTATGAAACCCTCATGAACGACCTCAAAATAGAGCACGCAGGCGTTTATCTCAATTTAGCACACGCTTACCTCAGCCTAAAAGATGCCGAAAAGGCCACTTTTTATTATCTACAGGCAAGCAAAAACGCAGAGCAAATGCTGCGGTCAAAAGCATTGAATCAGTTGGGCTTCTTGGCCATGCTAGACCATAAATACTATGAGGCAAAAGATTATTTTCAACAAGCACTAATGCAAGACCCTCAAAACGATACCGCACGCTTCAACCTCGAGCTACTTCTCAAAAAAATAAAAGCAGGCTTGATTCAGCTACCCCAACAAAAAAACTCAAGAAAACAGCCTACCAAAGAAAATACCTCTACACAAGCCTCAGACACACAAAAGGCAAGCAGTAGCCCTACACCTACTCCTGAAGATCAACAAACAATGGAAGCACAAATAGCACAAAAAGAAGGCTTACAATCAAAAAAATTAGAAGAAATAAAGCTCAACCGCGAAAAAGCAGAGGCAATCTTGAATGCACTCAAAAATCAAGAAATACAATACATACAACAACTGCCCCGCAAAAGCAATACAAAGAATACAAACAGCACTCAAATACCAAATTGGTAGCAAAAATGAGTTATGTCATTTTTTTTCTGTAATCTTGTTGCTAACTTTAAGGGTAATTCAAAAATGACTCTCCATTCTAACTAATATTCTAATAATGAAAGAAGTATATGTTATCTCCGCTGTCCGTACTCCAATAGGTAGTTTTATGGGCGGCTTATCTAGTTTTACAGCTACTCAACTTGGTGCTATCGCTATCAAAGGTGCGCTAGAAAAAGCAGGCGTTGCCCCCGAAGAAGTCCAAGAAGTCTTTATGGGCAATGTCGTTTCGGCAGGGCTGGGGCAAGCACCTGCACGCCAAGCAGCCATTCATGCTGGATTGAGTAATAGCGTACCTTGTACCGCCGTCAATAAGGTCTGTGCCTCTGGCATGAAAGCGGTCATGTTTGCAGCACAATCTATTATGCTCGGACACCAAGACGTAATCGTGGCAGGTGGCATGGAAAGCATGAGCAATATTCCACACTATCTTATGAAATCTCGCTTTGGCTATAAATATGGTGACACCACCCTCAAAGATGGACTTTCTACTGACGGATTGGTAGATGCCTACGACAATATTGCAATGGGTATATGCGCTGATGCCACTGCCGAAAAATATAATCTCACACGTGAAATGCAAGATGAGTTCGCTATCAGCTCCTACAAAAAAAGTGCAGCCGCTACTGAGTCAGGAATTTTCAAAAACGAAATCGTATCCGTAGAAATCCCCCAACGCAAAGGCGACCCTATCTTGATGACCGAAGACGAAGAGTACAAAAATGTAAAATTTGATAAAATACCCGACCTCCGCCCAGCTTTCCAAAAAACGGGTACTGTAACCGCAGCCAATGCTTCTACCATTAATGATGGTGCTTCTGCCCTTGTACTGATGAGCAAAGAAAAAGCTGACGCATTAGGAGTAAAACCAATTGCCAAAATCATCAGCTTTGCAGATGCAGCTCACGAACCTTTTTGGTTTACTACTGCCCCTACACTTGCTGCTCCCAAAGCCCTCAAACTAGCAGGCTTAAAACAAGAAGACATTGGTTTATTTGAAGTCAATGAAGCTTTCTCTGCCGTTACAATGGCTTTTTACACCGAGTTAGGCATAGACCCAAGCATTGTGAACATACACGGAGGAGCAGTATCGCTCGGACACCCTCTTGGCTGCTCAGGTGCACGCATCACTACTACTCTTATCAATGCTTTGCATCAAACAGACCAATCTCTGGGCTTGGCAGCTATTTGTAACGGCGGTGGCGGTGCTTCTGCCATCATCATAGAAAAAGCATAATGCAAAGCACAAAAAATTGCGCATAACTTTCAATAAATACACCCACAAGCCGTCTTTTGGCTGCTTGTGGTTTTTTTATACCTTCCCTTATGCTTTCCCGCTTCATCTAGGCCCAATGAAACCACAGCAAAAGAAATTAATTAAAAAAATTGCTACTTTGTTATCCTTCAAGTAGTTTTGAATTTTTCAAATTTTCAAAATTACCCTGATGCGTACATCTATTGGCTTATTAGTATTCCTTCTTACATTATCTTCCCGTCAAACGCTGTTTGCACAAAATCAATCTGACTCAGTACTGATTCGTCAGATTTATAACCACGCCTTAGAAAATCCAGCAGGTTATCATTGGCTTGATTTCTTAACCAACCAGATAGGCGGGCGGCTCTCAGGCTCGCCACAAGCTGCTGCTGCTGTTGAGTTTACCTATCAAGTGATGGACACACTTGGCTTAGACCACGTCTTCAAACAGGAAGTAATGGTACCTTACTGGGTAAGAGGTAAAAAAGAAATCGGACGTATGGTATCTACCAAAATAGGCACACAAGACCTTCCCGTGTGCGCCTTGGGCAACTCCATAGGCACAGGTACAGCAGGGCTAAGTGCAGATGTAGTAGAGGTAAATAGCTTTGAAGCACTTGCAGCACTAGGCAAAGAAAAAGTGCAAGGCAAAATTGTGTTTTATAACACGCCTATGAACCCTACACACATTCGCACCTTTACCGCTTATGGCGAAAGTGCTAAATATCGCTTCAGTGGAGCATCAGAGGCCGCCAAATTAGGCGCGATAGGTGTCATTGTACGCTCACTTACCACACGCCAAGACGATTACCCACATACAGGCAGTCTAGGCTATCAACTCAATGTACCTCAAATACCTGCCATTGCCATCAGCACCAATGGTGCCAATGCCCTTAGCAATGCTCTACAGCAAGACCCTGAGCTGCGTTTTTATATGGAAACACACTGCAAAATGCTGGGCGAGGTACTTTCTTACAATGTAGTGGGCGAAATCAAAGGCAGTGAGTTTCCCGATGAAATCATTGTGGTAGGAGGTCATTTGGACTCATGGGACACAGGTAAAGGAGCGCATGATGACGGTGCAGGTGTTGTGCAATCTATAGAAGTGTTACGCATCTTGAAGGCACTCAATTACCAACCCAAGCGTACCATTAGGGCAGTGATGTTTATGAATGAAGAGAACGGACTCAGGGGAGGGCGTAAGTATGCCGAACTTGCCGAAGAAAATAAAGAAAAACACATCGCCGCCCTCGAGTCTGATGCTGGCGGTTTCACCCCTCGATACATTGGCATTACTGATGACAAAGCAGGCATCAGCCCCTATCTGAAATGGAATCAACTTTTAGCCCTTTACGACATCACCATCAAAGGCAGTGGCAATGGCGCAGACATCAGCCCCCTGCGTAACCAAGGGACAGTGCTGCTTTCACTTAGCCCTGACTCACAGCGTTATTTTGATGTGCATCATACAGCAATAGATGTTTTTGAGCAAGTCAATCAACGTGAGCTACAGCTCGGAGCAGCAGCCATGACCACACTTATTTATTTGCTTGCCGAGTATGGGGTGGCTAAGTAAGGTAAGGAAGTATCCTACTGTGCGAAGTCCTGCAACTGCTCTTAGCACTGTCTGGTGCGAGCATAAGATACTATCTACTTTCAAAATTTCTTTGATTTGACTGATGATATACGAAATACTTGCCTGAGTCATAAAATCCACCTATTTTAGCACTCTAATTATACCTATTGCGAATTATGAAAGGAATTATTCTTGCGGGAGGCTCTGGCACACGCCTTCACCCTCTTACGGTTTCTATCAGCAAACAGCTTATGCCCGTTTATGATAAACCCATGATTTACTATCCTTTGTCTGTATTGATGCAAGCAGGCATTAGAGAAATCCTCATCATTACTACCCCACGCGACAAAGTGCTTTTTGAGTATTTACTAGGAGATGGCACAAGGCTAGGCTGCCGTTTTAGCTATGCTATCCAAGAAGTACCCAATGGATTGGCGCAGGCTTTTGTAATAGGCAGAGATTTTATTGGTAGCGACAAAGTAGCACTCATTTTAGGAGATAATATTTTTTATGGCAGTGGGCTAAATACACTTTTACAACAACACAACGACCCCGCAGGGGGTGTAGTATTTGCTTACCACGTTTCAGACCCCGAACGCTACGGAGTAGTAGAATTTGATGCCAGCTTAAAGGCAGTTTCTATTGAAGAAAAACCTCAAAATCCTAAATCAAACTATGCAGTACCTGGTTTGTATTTTTATGATAATCAAGTAGTTGAGATTGCTAAATCACTCCAGCCCTCAGCACGCGGCGAATATGAGATTACTGATGTAAACAAAGCCTATTTGGCCCAAAATCGACTCTATGTAGGCATTTTAGACAGAGGCACAGCTTGGCTTGATACAGGCACTTTCACCTCATTGATGCAAGCAGGGCAATACGTGCAGGTCATCGAGGAGCGGCAAGGGCTGAAGATAGGCTGCATAGAAGAGGTAGCTTTTGAGATGGGATACATTGATGTAGCGCAGCTAGAACGTATTGCCCAACCCCTGCTCAAAAGTGGATACGGACAGTATCTACTCAATCTTATAAATACTACTCACTCATAAATTATTGCAGACTATGCCATACCAACAAACACCTTTTCAAGGCTTATGGGTTTTTGAACCGAAGGTTTTTAGAGACCACAGAGGCTTCTTTTATGAGAGTTTCAACTATCGCAACTTTGTAGAGGCTACGGGTTTTACAGGAAATTTTGTGCAAGACAATCATTCCCTCTCTATCAAAGGTGTGATGCGTGGCTTACACTGCCAACTCCCCCCCCACGACCAGTCAAAATTGGTGCGTACCGTCAGAGGAGAAGTGCTTGATGTAGCAGTAGATGTACGCAAAGACTCCCCTACTTACAAGCAGTATTTTAGCATTGTACTTTCAGATGAAAATAAAAAGCAACTATTTATACCTAAGGGCTTTTTGCACGGTTTTGTAGTGCTAAGTGAAGAAGCAGAACTCCTCTACAAATGCGACCACTACTATACTCCAAGCGCAGAAGCAGGCATCCTCTACAACGACCCAGCCCTTGGCATAGACTGGCAAATACCTCACGATGAAATAGTTATTTCTCAGAAAGACCTTGCATTGAAGACTTTGTCGGAGACCACACTCAATTTTTAGCACTAATGCCCTCCTTGAGCATGGCTATCAGGTTTTTTATCACCTCTGTAGAAAGAATAGACACAGGGCGTTGCGCTTGTAGCTGAAAGTAATCTTGCAGCCCGTGCGTCCATTGTGCCAGCCCAAAAGCAATAAAATGGGCATGGAGGTCATCACGTAGCTTACCTTGCGCTTGTTCTTTTTTGATAAGTGTTTCAAAAAAAGCTGTATTTTGTTGTAAAATCACCAAGTACAAATCGCCCAATGCTTTTGTATGCCGCTCTTTGGCAATACTATGCAAAAAATTACTTATCAAGGGAGATTGCTTCTCGAATGCCAAGTTCAAGTGGTGCATTGCCTCTAACCAAGCAAAGAAATCACTAGCTGTGCTGCCAAGGCGTTCGGCAATGAACTGCTGTTTTTGGTCATTGGCATACTCTACCAAGTAAAAATATAAATCTTTTTTATTCTCAAAATACTGATAAATACTCCCTTTGGCAATGCCTAAAATGCTTACTATCTTATCAATAGATACTTGGCTATAGCCTTGCTGTGCGAAAATAGCAAGCGCAGTTTCGGTAAAAGATTTTTTTTTTAAGTTAGGTAGTTTGATAAAAGTAGATTTGGGCATTTTTAGTAACTTAAATGAGTATTTGTGGACCTTTATCTACAAGCTGATAATATCCAATCATCATCACTTTGTAGATTATTTTTGAGCAGTAGTCTGTAAGTAAGATGTGGGTTATAAGTTGTGAAATTTGAGCTTTTAATACATTCATTATCAATAACTTAGGCAATAAAAATGTAAGAGTTATTTTTACTCTTTACTAAGTTGTGTGCCAGAGATTCTTTCTATGCTTTGCAAGATTGTGTGTTTATTCAAGAAACCCAATAAAAAAGGCAGCTTTTCTGCACTTATCTCTTTATTGGGTCTTTGGTAAAAAAATCTCTAGCCTAAATTTAAAATACACAACAGCGTCTTATTTATTTTTCTAAGCAGCACTTTATTCATTAGCAAAATGGCTAATTTTAACAAGACGCTTCTTAAAGTTTGCCTAGCAGTTCATCTCTTTTTTTCTTAAATTCTTCTTCACTAATAGCACCACTTTTTTTAAGCTGTGAAAGTTTTTCTAATTTTTCAAATACTTCTGCTTTGCTTGTACTTGCCTCATTTTTGCGCAAGTTAGAGGCATATTCTTTCCCTTTTTCAAATTCTTCTTCATAGACTTTTTTGCCTAGGTTGATGTCAAAGTCAAACAGTGAGCCACCCCCTTCAAAGTGATTGACAAACACACGCCCCATAGCATAAGTGGAGGCTCCTGAGAGAATCACCATAGAAACACTCCCCAAGATAGTACCAATGCCAGGGATGCCCTTGATGAGACTCGCTCCAATGCGCGCCAAGGTACTGCCTGCAATGGCTGAAATCAAGTTTTTACCAAAGCTTTCATTGTAATCTGCCCCATACACACGCGAGAGTTGTTTGAGCATGTCTAGTTGCACCATCGTAACGGCGGCTACATCTAGCACGGGTAGTGGCACAGCACCAGCTCCCATAGCCCAAAGCGTATGATTTTGTATGATTTCATCTGTCTGTTCGGTTTTAGTACTCATAAGTTAGTATTTATATGTGAGTTGTTATATTTACAATAATACGACATTAAATTAACATTTTAAACGAGGCAATTGATTTTCTATGCAATCACTTCTTGTTTAAAATAATTTTTCTCAAAATGTTTGATAAAAAAGTCATAAAGGTTCTTAAAACAGATTTTTTGGACTATTTCTTCAATTACTTCGGGGCTTGTCAGTCCGAAATCTTGCTTTTCGGCATTTGTCCAAGCATTGATTTCTTTTATCAGATCTTGCCGAAAATCAGTAAAGTGCTCGGCAGTGGTGTAGTTGTTTACGGGGTCTATACCTCCATCAAAATCAGAACCAATACAGATTACATTCCAGATGCTCCATCCGTGGGGTGTATATTGGTGTAAACTATCGGCTTTTACTGCATTTACCATACCTTTGATTTGATGCGCCATAATTTTCTGCCAAGCTATTTCTTTTTGAAAAGCCCTTCTACCCACCCCAAAATCATCTCTGAGGGCATTGTAAGGCACACCCACTACGCGCTGCTCAAAATTAAGCCCTATTAAGCCGCCCGATTGAGTGATGACCCTGATATCTTCATCGGCAAGGTTGATGTTCCAAGATAGATAACTTGGTATTTTATTGATAAGTGGATTGCCAGTATTGTTCTCTTTTGCATAGCCTTGTATCATTTCTTGCAAGGTAGGCACACCTGAATATGCTGAGTGCGTAGCAAGCACAGGGATTCTATCCTCGAGTACTTTGTCTTGGTTGTATGGCAGAATAATTTGTTGGTAAAAATCTCTGCGTGCGGTTGCGCTCATGTGCTTGGTATCTATCAAAATTCTACGTCCTTTTTTGGAGAGAGTTTTGAGCAGATTGTTTTGTTTTTCGAGGTGCAGCAATTCTAAAAGTATTTCTTCTCCCAGTGCTGAGATACCCTTGTCTGTCAGGTCGTCCATTTGGTTGAGGTTACCCTTTTGTGTGGGTGTAAGTTGGATTTCTTTGAGTATTGATTTCAGGAATATTGCCCATAAGTTTCGCCTTTTTTGAGGCGGAAGTTCAGTCATATCAGGAATACTTTTGGCGTGGCTCATGATGAGGTTGTCAAAATGATGTGCAGGTGTGATGTAAAAAATGGGAGGGTCTAGTTGTTTGAGAATTTCTATTCTTCTGAAGATTTCTTGCCTATCTATTTTAGCATTTTTGAGGCGTGTATCTCGGTTGAGTGTCAAGAAGTGCGCTCCCTCCACATTGAGTACCACTACCATGTCATTGTTTGTTTCTTTTAAGTTTTTTTGGGCAGTATCAAAGTCTTGAAATTGATAATTTTTATTCCCCTGATAAGCCGTATCTTGAGCTTTGAGATGCTGTGCGGCATTGTGTGGGTTATCGGCTACTATCCAATACCTATTTTTTGTTTTTGGAATTGTTTCAGCAGCACCTATATCATTGTCTCCTACCTCTAATGTAGCACCTATTTCATCATTTTGAGCTTCAAAATCTGCAATATGTTGTGCTTGGTACAGCAGTCCACTACCTCTACAGATAAAAATATGTTCTTTGATAAATTCTTCCCAATAGTTGTAATCAGGGTCTTCTAAGTAATTGAGGCGGCTAGGGGAAATTCCCATTGCCGCAGAGGCAACGGCCCCTAGTCTGAAGCGTGTATGCGTATTTCCGTTTACATCTTTTTCGTCTATTAGAGTGTATCCCTGCTCAAAAGGATAAATTGTAGCAAAAACCAATCGCACTCCTCCTTCTTGAAGGCGTACAAAGTCAGATTGGGCATAATTTTTTGCTCTCAATCCTTTTCGTTTGGCTTTTTTTCGTGAGGGCATTATCGTCCAAGGGTGTGCATCTGCCCTAAAAAACTTTTTTTCTTTGCGTGTGCTGAATTTGTGGAACACTCTGAGCGTAGTGTGGCAGTGTAGGTCAGCAAAGTTAGGTTTGTTTTTCATCTATAAGATTGTTGGAGTGTAAGGTAAAATCCGAAAACCATTCCGAGCAGAATACGCTAATTTTCGTGCTTCTCTGCCAATATATACCGCAATAACCCTTAAGCCTGCCGTCATTTAGGAAAATACAAATTATGGTGTATTGGTAGTTCGTTGTGATTTTAGATAATTTAAGTATAGCCCCAGAAGGGTGTTTCGTTTTTTTGCATTGATACAGTACCCATTGTTTTTGCCTTGTGGGTAGGCTGAAATGTAACAAGCAAAATTTTTCAGCAAACACATTTCAATCAAGGACTACCAGCATTACTATTTTTGTTAAATTATTGATTACAAGCATTTTATAACTCATCTACAATGTAAGCTAACTATTCAGAAGCATTTACATAGGCATTACTCAATCCAATTAGAGCCGGGCTGCCATTAGCAAGCCCAAATCTTTGTGGGGCATGTTGAACCTTTTGGCTAGGTCGGGGTTAGTAAGACTGCCTTTATAAGCATAGACCCCTTTCATAAACCACTTGTTAGAGAAAATCATCTCGTCCACGCCTCCCTTTTCGCCTATGTCTAGCAGGTAAGGCGCGAAAATATTGCTCAATGCCGTAGAAGAGGTACGCGAAACCCTTGAAGCAATGTTAGGAACGCAGTAGTGAATCACATCATGTTTTTTAAAAGTAGGCTTTTTCAAATTGGTGATTTCTGAAGTTTCTACACAGCCGCCTTGGTCTATTGAGACATCAATAATGACAGAATTGGGCTTCATTTTTTGTACCATTTCTTCTGTAACGATAATGGGGCTTCTGCCTTTTTCTGAACGAATAGCGCAAATCAGCACATCAGCCCTGCTAATGGCTTCGGTAAGTGTAACCACGTCTAAGGTAGAAGTATAAAGATTGTGCTGCCCTATGGAGTATTTCAGGCGGCGCAGTTTGTAGGTATGTCTATCAAATACTTTTATTTCAGTGCCTAGCCCAAGTGCAGTTCGGGCGGCATACTCGCCCACAGTACCTGCCCCTATGATGACTACTTTGGTAGGTGGTACCCCTGTGATACCACCCAAGATGATGCCTTTGCCTCCATTGTGGCTGCTGAGGTATTCGGCAGCAATGAGCATAACTGTACTGCCTGCTATCTCGCTCATTGCCCTTACGGCGGGCATTCCACCTACTTTGTCTTCTATCAGTTCAAAAGCTACGGTAGTAAGTTTCTTTTTGAGCAATGCCCTGAGGTATTCGGGGCGGAGTTTTGCCAACTGAATGGCAGAGATAAGCACCTTGCCTGGCTTCATGTATGCTAATTCTTCTTCGCTAGGGGGTTCTATTTTTAGGACAATGTCAGATTCAAATACCTCTTGAGAAGAGTAAGCAATACGCCCTCCTACCTCGCTGAAGTCTTTGTCTTCAAACTTAGCGTGCAAGCCTGCATTAGTTTCTATCACTACTTGATGCCCTCTGCGGGTGAGTATTTCTACTGCTTCGGGGCGGAGGGCAATGCGCTTTTCGAACTCACTGTTTTCTCTTGGAATACCAATCTGTAAAGATTTAAAATCTTTTTGGACAGTTTGTGTTTTTTCCAAGGGATAAAGTACGAGTTGTTCTTTGGTGAGTGCGTCTATCTCCACTCCGCCGTCTTGGTATCCTTCACTCATATTTTTGCAAATCTAGGGTTCTGTGTTCTTGTTCAATACTTATTTGGATAGCAAGGTGCGGCAAAGGGATTAATGCAGGTGCTTTTGATGCCCATTCTATCCAACAATATTTGTCATTATAAAAATAATCTTCATAGCCTAAGTCGAGCAGTTCTTCTTCGTTTTTGAGCCTGTAGAGGTCAAAGTGATAAATGGTTTGCCCGTCTTGGGTCAAGTATTCATTGACTAAGGAGTAAGTAGGGCTTTTGACGGTGTCTATCACTTCAAATTGCTTGGCGAGAGCTTGTATCAGGGTAGTTTTGCCTGTACCGAGTGTGCCTTCAAAAGTCCATATTTTTAAACCTTTAGCGAATTTAATAATTTTTTTTGCAGTTTCCTCAAGTTCTGAGAGTTCTTTGTAAATGATTGTTTGTTTTTCCATTTCATTGTTAGAGCAAACGTATCAGGGCAATTTCTACCAATAAAAAACCTAGTGCCAGCATGAGCATATACTTCCAAAGGTTGATTTGGATATTTTTTTCTTTGAAATCTTGAATGAAGTTTTTGCTGTCTGCAAAATTAAAAACCTGCACGTTCTTTTTGCCTTCAAAAGCCTTGGCTATTTCTGCTTGTGAGTAAAAATCCATAGCCGATTCTTCCTTGCCAAAGTTGAAAGCCAAGATAGTGATTACTTGCTTGTCAAGCATGAGCTTGTAATAGCCTGCTTCTAGGGTTTGGCTGGGCAGCTCAAATACTAGCTCATCACCAATGATGCGCTGGTCAGGTATGATTTCTAAATCGCCTTTTACTAATTTATAGACTTGATTGCTCGAGGGTTTTTCGAGGCGTACTCGGATATTATTTTCTTGAAAAGAGTAGGCGAGTCGCTCACTTTGTTTTTTGCTTTGGGCTGCCATTTGAAACATCATAGGTACAAACAAAGCGTGCTTGGCAAAGTTGCTGTAGCGCGTCTGCAAAGGCGATGCACAGACATATATTTTACTCCCTTGCCCTCTAAACCGGCTCAAAAAAGGGCGTTGGTTTTTGAAAGATAATAAGTTTTCGCCTGCATTGCTCCAATTTAGCACCGCATTGCCAAAGGGCATATTCATATTGTTGGGCACTTTCTCGAACATTCCCGTAAAGAAGGGATTGCTGATGTCGAGCAGGGCAAGTTCATTGGCTTTGCCCACCCCGAGCGAATCAGGTTTTAACAGCCGTGTGCCACCCACCCCAACACTAGTCAAGAAACCTTGTACACTGTTTTGGCTTTTTTCCGAAGGAAATAGCACCAAACTCCCTCCATTTTTGACAAATGTTTTGAGCTGATTATTGAGTTCTCCCTCAATACTTTCTATTTCATCAAGAATGATTAGCTCGGCACTTTCTATGCGCTTGTAGTCTAAGTTATTGACATTGAAGCTATTGACCTCAAATACAGATTCATTAGAATATACATTTTCAATGAATTTGTGCTGTGGCTTTTCAAAAAGGTGTAAGATATTAATTTTTGGAGAGGCATTTACAACAAAAAAGTATTCATTGTCAAAAGTAACAGGAAAATCCTCAAAGCTGATTTTGCAAGGCTTCATACCTGTACCTTGTATCGTAAAATTGAAGTTGGCTACTACACTTTCCTCGGGCGCAAGGCTTACCGTAGAGGTAGATACCTGCTGCTCGTCTATGAAAAGTTTGAGCATCAAATCAGTATAGCTTTCATTGCTATAACTTTTGATACGAACATTGATTTGGTTGCTTTCGAGCGATTTGATGAAAGGATTGGCAAGCCACACCGAGTCTATCATCAGGTTAGGGTTTTTTTCTGACTTGATAGGAATAATGTAGTATTGGTTGAGGGTATCTAGCTCAAGTTTGCTTGCATCTCCTGAGGTACTTTTTTGGAAATCAGTAAACCAAAATACTTGGTTGCGCTCGTTGCCTGAGTAGCGATTGAGCAAGTTCAGTTGTCGTTTGTAAACCGTTGCTAGGTTGCGGTATTCACTAGAAAACTGCGTTTCGGTGAGTCGGTCTTCTATTTTGTTGGCAGCTACGGGATACTGCTCGGTATTGTCAAAACGATTAGTGAGGAGCTGAAAGCGTGCATCTTTGGGAAAAACCTCCAAGAGTTCTGAGGTATAGCGTGCGGCAAGGTCGAGGTATTTGTCATTACCTACTTCGCTCTGCATGCTGTAAGAATTGTCAAGGTAAATGCTCACTAATCCACTTAGATTTTTAATGGCTTTTTGATTTTCGCTAGGCAGAAAAGGCTGTGCAAAGGTAAGCACCAGAAAAACCACAAAAGCCATGCGCGAAAGCAATATAAGCAAATGCTTAAGTCTTCTAAAAGAGTTTGTTTCGGTTTTTACCTCGCGTAGTAGCTTTACATTGCTAAAATAAACACGCTTGATACGGCGAAAATTAAATAAATGGATAGCGAGTGGTATCAAAAGAGCTAGTAAAGCCCATAGAAATTCAGGATATACAAAATTCATTCAGTTATGGATAGGGTTGTGTTTGTTGTTAATTATGAGTTATTGAGTTGCAGATACCCCAAAGAGAGTCATTAATTGATTGGTTTTTAGGAATACCAACGCCCAATCTCCTACTTTCGCAACTTGCCTTGCAAAAATATAAAAAAGCCCTTTGAAATCTTTATCAAAAAATAAATATAATCAGTTCTTTAACAAAAAGAGCATTTTTTGGATTGCTTGTTTACCTATTTTTCATTTTAGATATTAATAGCAATTGTACTCAAAGCAAGCATTTATCTTGTATGCGTTTATGTGCTCAATAGCAAAGTTAATTCAAAGATAAATAATGCATAAAATTGACTGCTGAACGCTGACAATTAACAATTACTCGAACATTTGGTTTTTTCTTCAAAAATATGCAAAATTTAAGAGTGGCTGTCATTGATTTTGGCACAAATACTTGTAAACTGCTCATAGCTGAACTCAAAGAGCATAGCATTGAAATCATTTACCGCACCCAAACGGCAGTAAAAATAGGAGAACAAGGTCTAAGCAAAGGCATCATCACGGAAGAGGCGCACCAAAGGCTCTATACTGTGCTGGGGCAGTTTCAGCGCATTTGGGAAAAATACCGCCCCAAACAAATCTGGGGGCTTGCCACAAGTGCTTTCCGAAATGCCAAAAATGCTAACCGAATCATCAATCAGTTTCAAAAAGAATTTGGTATTTCCATAGAAATCATCAGCGGTACACAAGAGGCGGACCTCATCTATGAGGGTATCAAAGGAGCTGTAAAGCTCAAAGAGGAAACTGTCTTGATGATGGACATCGGCGGCGGAAGTGTAGAGTTTGTCATTGCCAATGAGCGCAAATCTCTCTGGAAGCAAAGCTACGAAATAGGTGGGCAACGCCTTATGGACAGATTTATGCGTACTGACCCCATTGCTGATTTAGACATTCAGCGCATGGAGATTTACCTTGAGACACAGCTCTTTACACTTACTGAGGCAGTTTTTAGGTATGCCCCTAAGGTATTGGTGGGGGCAGCGGGCAGTTTTGAAACTTTGGCGGCAGTAATGTATGCAGGGCTAGAAGGTAGAAAAAAAATCTCTGAATTTATAGATGAGCATTACAATATGAAGCCCACAAGCTATGAAATAGACCGAGATAATTTTGATGAATTGTTTAGACTCATTGTAGGGCAAAATGCCTACAAAAGACGCTTGCTAAGTGGTATGCCTGAGTTCAGGGCAGATATGATTGTAGTGGCAACTTGCTTAATTCGATTTGTGATAGAGCAGTATGAACTGCCCCATATTGTAGTGTCTTCCTATGGGCTTAAAGAAGGTTTCTTAAGGCAGAAAGCTGTTGAAATGATGGAAAGATAAGTAAACTATGAGGGTGCAAGTCAAATTGACTTCCTTCTACCCTCTCCTGAGGAGAAGGAAAGAGTGAGGTGGCTAAAAAGCGAAATTTGACTTGCACCCATCTATGAAAATCTTGGTAGTACATGATTAAAGTGCGTATGCTTTGGAAAGTCTTTCGCTCCATAGCCCCTCAAGCCATAGCCCAGGGGTCAAGGAGTGAAAAACAGCTGTTTTGTAACGAGGTAATCTTGAAAAATTTATTAAAATAAGCCTCAAATTAGTAAAAAAACCATACACACTTGACTGTGCTGCCCAACCATCGATAGTCCACAATTGAAGTATATATGCACCAAAGTTCTATGCCTAAGAATTAGGCACAAACTGAAAAGCAGTATAATCTACTTGCCGTGTGCGTTGGCTGTACTCCATAGTTCTACCAGGCCAATTGTTGGTTACTTTGCCATCAGCTTTGTACCAGCTATCCGAAATCAAGTTCCAGACTGAGTCTTGTAGCCTTGCTTGTATTTCTTGGTTATAAGCCTCATTTACTTCGGGCTTTACGGTCATGTATTTAAAATTATTTTTTTGCAGGGTAGTAATACATTGCTTGATGTATTCAGCTTGGCACTCGCTCATAATCACGATAGAGTTATGCCCTAAGTTGGTATTGGGACCATACATCATAAACATGTTCGGAAATTGAGGCGTAGTAATGCCCAAGTAGGCCTCTGCCCCTTTTTCCCACACTTCTTTGATAGTCTTTCCTTGCAAGCCTCTAATATCTAAGCCCATCAAAAAAGGATTGGTCTTGAAGCCAGTAGCATAGATAATGACATCAAGCGGGATTTCCTTGCCTTCTTTTGTCAATACTCCTTTTGGGGTGATTTCTTGGATATTATCTGTGATTAAATCCACATTTTCTCTGTTAAGGGTAGGATAGTAATCATCTGAAAATAAGATACGCTTTGCGCCTATGGGATAGTCAGGTGTGAGTTTTTGGCGTAGCTCGGAGTCTTGTATGGTCTGCTTGATGAACGCCTTGGCGTATGCCTCTCCCAGTTTTTTGGGAAACTGGTCTTTGGTCATCAAAAAGAACAACACGCCGCCCGTAAGCCAAAGCCTTTGTCGGTAGATTTTGAGTAAAATCGGAAATTGCTTGGCAACTTGTTTCTCCCACTCATAGTAGGAGCGGTCTTGCTTCGGAATCATCCAATTGGGGCTTCGCTGAAAAATGGACAAGCGCGCGGTAAGGGGGGCTATCTGAGGGATAAACTGCACTGCACTTGCGGCATTGCCTATTACCCCTACTTTTTTGCCTTTCAAGTCTATGTCGTGGTTCCACTGGGCAGAGTGCCAAGCATGCCCCTCAAACGTTTGCTTACCTTTTATCTCAGGAACATTCGGAAAGTGTAATTGCCCTATTGCCGTAATGAGCGACTGGGCTTGGTAGCTACTGCCGTCTTTGGTATGTACTTCCCAAAACCCTGCTGCTTCGTGGAAAGTGGCCGCAGTCATTTCTTTCTGAAAATGAATGTGTGGGTAGATGCCATACTTATTGGCGCAATGCTTCAAATAATCTAAAATCTGTGGCTGGTGCGACCATTTGTACTCCCACTTGGGGTATGGCTCAAAAGAATAACTGTACAGTGCCGAAGGTATATCACACTCAGCCCCAGGATAGGTGTTTTCTCGCCATGTACCTCCCAAATCTGCTGCTTTTTCTAAGATGATAAAATCGTGGATACCCGCCTCTTTGAGCTTAATGCCCATGGCAAGCCCCGAAAAACCTGTACCAATAATAATTACTTTGTTCATAATTAAGTCATATTTGTTATTAACCTCTAATATAGTACAAAAATAAGTATTGGTGCATACTGCCAGACAAAAAAGGTAACTGGCTTGGCTGGCAGCGTCTAACCTTACAGATTTTCATAAAAATTGTCAAATAATCAAAATGTCTAGTTTATCTCTCTTAAGCTGATGAATTAGCGGCTACTTATCAATAAAGCAAATTATATTTTGCTTTATTTAGCTATATCAGAATAGTTAAATTTTTTATTAAAATTATGCAACTTTACCCTACTTATCTTCGTTAGTCTGTCATTACCAAATGCCTAAAATTTATGAACTACGAAATCCAAATCTTTGCCAAAGACAAAACTAAAATCATCAGGTTTCAAGATAATGAAAAGTTAGAGAATTTCCACAGTCGCCTAAATGCTTGGGAGGATTTCTACTACGCCATGGGGGCAGTGATAGACGACAAAGCCGAGAAAATTCGTCTGGAAAACACGCTTACCGCACGCCTTGAAGTCAATCAAATTTATTTTGATGAGGTCATAGATATTATGTGTGAAGACCTGCCCCCCGACCTATTGAAACTACTGACAGAGGACCAAGAAGTCTCTGTGCTGACGTAATGTAGGAAACTGTA
>CAYZQI010000001.1:80868-103312 GCA_964480455.1 uncultured Cytophagaceae bacterium | reverse complement strand
AGCAGATTGTTGGTTTTGTTCTTTTTGGAGTGCTTGCTGCAGTTGGTAGTCTAGTTGTAAGAGAATCTCGGCAGGGTCAGTAATTTGTTTTTCTTTTACTATTAAGTTAAGAATATCGTGTGCTAAGATGGTCATAAAGGCGCCAGGCACGCCGTGTCCTGTGCAATCTATGACAGCAAGAATTTGCAAGTAGCCTACTTCGTGCAGCCAGTAAAAGTCGCCACTGACAATATCTCTTGGTTTTAAGAAGACCATACTCTGAGGGAAGCTCTGCTCTAGCTTTACTGAGTTGCCCAAGAAAGCCTGTTGAATACGCTCGGCATAGACCAATGAATCTGTGATTTGGTTGTAGGCTTGGCGTAATGCTTCGCTTTTCTCTGCAAGGTCTTGGTTTTGGGCTAAGATACGGGTTTTTTGTTGCTCTATTTCTTCTTTTTGTTTGTTGATTTTATCTACACGGTAGGCAAGTTCTTCGCGTTGTTTTCTGACCCTTTTATTTACCTGAAAAAAAACATAGCTCAGCAATGCGAGTCCTAAAATGACCCCTAGCAAGGTAATAATGGTAATTCGGTTGCGTCTGATTCTGTATTCTTGCTCAAAGAGAATATTTTTCACCTCTTGCAATGCTGCTCTGAGTTCTTTTTGGTTTGCTTCAAAAGTAGCGGCATATTCATTGAGATATTCTTCTAATACAAGCACATATTTTTTAAGGCTGTCTCTCTCTTCGGGTTTGATTTCTTGGCTTTGGCTAAGTTGTCTGAGTAGGTTATTAAGCCCTTGTTTGATTTCTTGGTCATTTTTTTGCAGCAAGTCTTTTTCTAATCGTATTTTTTCAGCAATTCTTTTGAACTCCATCTGATAGTTTTTAAGTGAAAAAGTATCCTTAGCACTTATTTGTGTGTTGTACTGCGTATCGTGGAGGTTTTCAGCCTTTTTTTCTTCTTCTTCTTGTCTTAATGCAATACTTTCTGCACTAAGGCTATCCTTCAAAAGGTTTTGTGTATCGGCGATGGACGTATTTTGTTGTTTGCTGCTGTCTTTGCTCAGACTTTTTGCCTCATTTTTGATTTTTTCAGTTTCTAGGGAGGTGGTTAATTCTTTGGTGATGAGGGGTTTATCAAATGGAATCACAATTTTGTGTAGTATTTCCTCTCTTTTGAGTTTTACATTGATTTGATTCTTAGTAATATGTTGAGGAGGAATGAGAATCAACTCAACAGGATAGCTCAGGCGTGTACTGTCGGGGATATTGAGGCGGAAATTTCCATTTTCATCTGTAATGGTAATCAGTGAGTTTTGAGATTTAAGTACAACTTTTAGGTAACTTATTGGGCTAGTACCATCTTTAAAATAGACTTCACCGCTGATAGGCTGTATTTGCGCAAAACTTAGGGGGCTACCAAGGGTGCTTAAAACTGAAAAGATTATCCATAAAAAGTCATTTTTAGTTAGCATTTTTATCTATGTTTTGTACCAGTTCGCAAAATTGAAACGTCTGAGTAAATATACCACGGGTGCAAGTCAAATTTCCCCTTTTAGCTACCTCACCCCTTCCCTCTCCTCAAGAGAGGACACAAGGAAGTCAATTCGACTTGCACCCTATACCACAGCAAGTTATCTCAGTAAAGAGGTTGCTTATCAGCTATTTAGTTGTTAGGTCTTAATCATCTGGTAATCAGCAGCTTCAAGCCAAAAGGTTATTTTATTTTTCAAACCTCACACATTCAAATCTTTGAGAAATTAAGTGTATTAAGCCCTAAGAATATTAGAATGCATACCGCATATTTACTGTTCTTTTTTATCAGTATTTATACAAATATAAGCATAACCCATAAAAAAACATCACGCTAAAAAAATAAAGTAGAAAGTAGTATAGGCTGATTAGACAAAAAAACAAAAACCTTGACCCTTGGTGCACATAAGGGTTTAGATTATTGTTTTCTAGATTTCAGATTCTGGGGTATGAGGAAGTGTAAACTTGAAAACCAATCCATCTTTGTTCTCGGGCTGAATTTCAGCCTTCCCGCCATGGCTTTCCACAATTTTATGAATGTATGGGAAGCTGTGTGCCAAGGCACGTATCTCTTCCGATTTATATTTTTCAAAAACAGCGGCAGGATTATTCATTGAAAGCCCTTTGCCTTGGTCTGAATAAATAGTTTGTATCCATTTTTTGCCGTCTTGTCGGGTCAGCTCTGATTCTAAGTAAATGATACTACCCTCGGGTGCATACTTTAGTGAATTATAAAACAGATTGGCAAACAGCTCTTCTACATAAAACTCATCTGCTTCAACAGAAAAATAAGGTTTAATTTGATTATTTAATTGAATATTTTTCTCAGCCATCAATGCTTGGCAGCGTTGAAAAGCTCTTCGGCTGATTTTGTAGAGGTAGCAGCTATCAATTTGTAGTGCAAGTGCATCTCCCTTTTCTACACTGTGTACACCTCTTAATAGACTGATAATCGCATGTCCCTGTTGTTGTATTGCCGGGCTAAACCTGTTCTCAGCACTTTCACTGAACATCAATTGTAAAGGTGGTACTATCTCGCGGTTAAGCAAATCTGCCAATAGCACTTTATCAAGGTGGGCATCTGCAATAGCTATTTTTGCAGCCTCAATTTTTGTTTTATAGTCTGCTATGTCTTGAGAGTGTTGTCGGATAGTAACCTTCTGTTGATTAATTTCCTTAATTATTTTCTTTTTATCTTCTTCTAGGGCAGTTTTTTGGTGGCTAAATTTTTTATTTTTCTCATTGATTGTATAAAGTAGCACAAGCATAGCTACAAGAGCAAACGACAAGCCCCCAAAACTGTACACATTGTAAAAGATACTGTTAGATTTTATTTTTGTGCTGTTCTGTTCTTTATCAATTTTTTTATTTTGATTATTGCGTGAAGAAGGTTCTCTAGTAGTGATTCCCATATTTTCCTCTACCGTACCCAGACCAAGGCTTAGGTTATCTTCTTCAAGCATAATTTCAGCTTTGAGTTCTGCTTTTTTGAGGGGCGATATTTTATTTTCTCTTGCCAATTGGTCAATGTTTTCTGCTTTTCGCTCGAGCTCTTTTTTAAGGTTGTTACGCTGCTCAGACGCATTGAGATTGAGACTTGGTGCGGTGTAGCGTCTTGCCACTGAGGTATTTTGTTGTTTTTTGAAAGCAGCCACATCTCTTTGAAAGCGATCAAGCTCTTGGTAAGTTTGCTGATAAGCTGCATAGAGTTTTTCAAATTCATTGGCTTTTTCGTCATAGCCTTGCCTGCGGCTGAGGCGTGCAAGCGAATTATAACAATCTGAGATACCTTTGATGGCCTCTGCAAGAGTATTTCCATTGTTAGGAAAATCGTACTCTTGAGTAAGTACATAACTTTGTAAGTAATACTTTACTGCAGTTTTATAGTCTTGTAAATACAAAAAATGTATGTTTCCAATTTGATTGAGATTTTCAGAGAGAATGCGCTGATTCTTGATAGTTTCGCTAAGTTTGAGTGCCTCTTGTAGATTGCGGAGCGCATTAGGGTAATCATTGCGATAGACTGCGTGCGCTTTGGCAGTTTTTTGAAGCATCAAAATTCTTTGCTCTTGTAGGTTTTCAGCACGATAGAGGTTGTAGGCGCGCTGATAGTGATTGATGGCTTCTGATGGGTTCTCAGCCAATGCCCAATCTCCAAGCAGCTCATGTGTTTTGGCTTGCCCCTGGTTATAATTGATGTTTTGAGCCAGCTCAAGTGCTTTTGAAAGTGCCTGATTTGCTTTTGCACGGTTTTGTTTTAACTCTAGGCGTGCCGAAAGATTGAGCACGTCTATCTGCAAAGTTTTGTTGTTATTATTTTTGATGTAAGAGAGGGCATCATCAGCGTATTTTCTGGCGTCATTGGTTTCGTCGTTATCAAGCGCAAGATGTGCTGCACATACCAGGGCTTGAATTTGGACTTCGCTCTGAGGAAACTGCTCAGCCATTTGTAGTGCTTGTGTGGCATATTGAAGCCCTTTGAGGGCATCTAATTCACTGAGGATATAAGCGAGTTGGCAAAAAAGGGTGATTTTTTGCTCATTACTATTGGCAGCTTGTGCTTTACGCAATAGTGCATCAACTTTCTGCTCATCTGTTTGGGCAGCTACCTGCGCAAAGCAAAAAAGTATGCTCACAAAAATTATGTATTGGATAAAGCGTTGCATAAAAGTTAAAAAATATTTTGTTTCTAATGTAAATAAATAATATTTTCTGTTTTGATTTTTGTATTTGCTGGCACTACCAAAAACTCACCAACTGAGTAGTGTTGCAGTGCAATTAAATATATTTCTACGAAAATAATTATAAAAATCATATTTATAGCACATAAAGATAATTTTCATTGACATTTTAGGGTACAAGTAGGTGTTTCTTTGTGTTTTAAATTTTGTTTATAACTTACATTTACTTATTTTGAATTGTGCTAATTGGTTTCGTGAAAAACTTCAAAATAAATAAAGTTTAATACAAAAACTTTATTTATATTTTTTTAAAAGATATTTTAAGTTTATTAAATATCTTCTTAATACTATATTTGGATAAATTAAAATAAAACCTGATAAAGTAGTTTATTGCTTTGATAAATAAACTACTCAATCTGTGTGGTTTCAAAAGGTCATTTTGGGAATTAAAGATTGTGGTTTTATCTATGCATGTAAGCAAGTATTTAGCCAAATTCACGTTAAAAAGTACTTTTTTCTAAAAAAAAGCACTCCGTAATCTGTCTTATTTCAAACTCAAAAAATATACCTCCTCGCCGCTTGGTATCATCTCTGGTTATTTTCAATCAAAACTTAGTAAGTTTTTGAAGTGATTTGAGTAAATTATACGCTTCAAAATCAAGAATTTACTTTTTTTCCTCGCATTTTCATCATAAATTAAAATAATTTAGTTACTTTTAATGTCAGAATGTTACAAACAAAGCGCAAAGTTATGCTGGTCTTCTTTACAAGAAGGCTATCTAGTTGTTTTTGAGCGATTTATGTAGCAATTTTGTAGAAGCATTAAAGAGCAATAGTATATGGCAAGTAACACTTTTCGTAAAAAAAATACTACAAGTGCATGGAGTTTGTTGAGTAATCTGAGCAGGCCCAGCACCGAAAAAAAAATAGAAGATACCAGCTTACCTACAAGGTATATTCCCTACCTTATTTTTTTGGCTGCTTTGGGTTTGTTATACATTACCAATGCACACTATGCCGAAAAAATGGTGCGGCAGACCTCTAAGCTAGAAACAGAGGTAGAAAATCTCAGGGCTGACTATACTACTATCAGGGCGGAGTTTGATACTTTTACTGGAAAACAAACAGAAATAGCCAAAAAAGCCAAAGTACTAGGGCTAGAAGAAGGAAAAGGAAAGGTTCAAAAAATAATTATTCCAAAAGGTGCGTATTAAACAATCTATACTAGCCAGAGTAAAGCTAGTTTTTATTCTTATTGCTGTATTTGGGGGTCTAATTGCCATTCAAATTATCAATATACAATGGGTACAAGGAAGCCACTGGAAGCAAGTAGCACAAGAAATTGGCTTGATGTACCGTATCAAAAAAGCAGCTAGAGGCAATATATACTCGGTCGACGGCGAATTGCTTGCCACTTCTATCCCACTTTACAAACTATCCATAGACCCCACCATTGTGAGTGAAACAAACTATGCACAAGGTATAGACTCTCTCTCTAAATTACTAGCTGCTTTTTTTGAAGACAAAAGCCCACGTGAGTACCTACTCAAAATCAATGATGCTCGCCGCCAGAAAAAACGTTACTTAGTACTCAGCCCCCGATTGATTACTTTTACAGACAAAAAGGAAATGTCGCAATGGCCTATCTTTAAAGAAGGGCAGCTAGGCGGAGGAGTGCTGTTCGAAAAAATGGAAGACCGTAGCTACCCCTTCGGTGAGCTTGCCAAGCGTACCATTGGGTTTGTAAATGAAAATGGAAAAGGTGCAGGGCTAGAAATTAGCTTTGACAAAGAGCTGGCAGGTAAAGACGGCAAAGCACTCTATCAAAAAATAATAGGCGGCGAATGGAAGCCCGTCAATGAAGGTACACAAATAAGACCTCAAAATGGCTACGACATTCAGACTACTCTTGATGTAAGCCTACAAGACCTTGCTCACCAAACACTCAGAAAAGCACTCATTCAGCATGATGCCGCCAATGGCTGTGTGGTAGTGATGGAAGTAAAAACAGGGGAAATCAAAGCAATGGTAAACCTAGGGCGTATCAAACAAGGCGAATACCTAGAAAATTACAACTATGCTATCGGTGACCAAGGCAGTGATGACCCAGGCTCTACCTTTAAAACTGCTTCTATGATGGCATTGCTAGAAGATACTACTCTCACACTTAGAGATACCATTGAAACAGGAGGAGGTTCTTTTCGTTATTTCGACCGAGTGATGCGCGATACACATTACGGAGGTTGGGGCAGAATCACAGTCCAACAAGCACTTGAACTTTCGTCTAATATTGGCGTTTCGCGTTTGGTGAGCCGCCATTTTGGTAGAAAATCAGAAAAATATATTCAATACCTAGAAAAATTTGGACTAGCCACACCCCTAGAGAAAAATATAAGAATAGACGGAACAGCAAAGCCTTACATAAAAAACCCACGTGATAATACTTGGAGTGGTGTAACGCTGCCCTGGATGTCAGTAGGCTATGAAATGCGAGTTTCACCCCTACAGATTTTAATGTTTTACAATGCCATCGCTAACAATGGCTATCTCGTAAAGCCACTTTTAGTAAAAAAAATAAAGAAAACAGGGCAATCTGTTGAAGAATTTAAGGCTGAAATATTAAAAGATAGAATTTGCTCTGAACTAACCCTAAACAGTATCAAGACAATGCTTGAAGGGGTGGTGCTTCGCGGCACTGCCAAAAACATACAAACCAAGCAATTTAGTATTGCAGGTAAAACAGGCACTTCGCAAAAGCTAAACCGTAGAGGGCAATACATCAAAAAATACAAAACCTCTTTTGCAGGATACTTTCCGTCAGATAACCCTAAGTACAGTTGTATCGTGGTGATAGATGAGCCACAAGGGGCAGACCAATATGGCGCAGATGTTTCAGCGCCCGTTTTTAAAACCATTGCAGAAGTGCTTTATGCCAGAGATGTAGATGTGCAAAGCCAAAAAATACTCAAAAGAGAAACTTCTCTTTATCAAACTAACCTACCAACCAACCAAATTAGCCATTATGAAGATGCACAAGTGATTCTTCAAACGCTCAAAATCTCCTCTGTAAAGCCCGAAGATGGCACAGACTGGGTAAGCCCTCAACCACAAAGACTTGCTGTAACCTGGGAAGGGCATAAAATAGAACCCAACAAAGTACCCAATGTAAAAGGGCTTAGCCTAAGAGATGCGCTTTATGTGCTTGAAAACAGAGGGCTAAAAGTATTTTATAGTGGGCGAGGCAGGGTAAAAACGCAAAGCCTCATGCCAGGCTCGGTGCTGACGGTTGGGAGCAAGATTATCATTCAGCTTGAGTAATATAGTTGCTCAACCTAAAAACTTTGCTCTTTCCTCAGGAGTAGGCAAACGGCAGGTTTCTTTCTTGCCAAACCAGCGGTAGCGATTGCGTGCTATCAACTGATAAACCGCATCTCGTAAAAACCTTGGAATAATCAAGCATCCATATAGGAGTTTCCAGCCCCCTTTGAGCTGTCTGGCAATGTGCAAGGCTGCGGTTGATTTTTGGTAGAGTTTTCCATTTTTAATGAGTAGCACACTATCTAGTGCATGAGCATCAATGGGGTAGCCTTTGAGCAGCCCTTGTGCAAAATCAGATTGTAGAGAAGCAAACTTAAATACGCTTTTGTGGTCGCGCTGAATGATAAAGTCTATGCTTTGATTGCAAAGCGTACAAACTCCATCAAACAGCACAATTTGATACTTAGTGAAAGGCTGTACTAGGTCTTGCTCAGTTGTATTTTTAGGCTCAGGCATAAATTTTTTAGGAGGTTTATTACTCACAAAATCTGTTTCTTACCTAAAAAGTTCAAGTGATTTTTTAGTTAGCTAGCAATCCTAGTTCTTGTAATTCTTTTTGCTCAAACATCCTTGATTTGGTTACAAACCTCAGACCCAAGGGAATCTCAAGCGAAAAACTTGCCCCTCTACCTTCGCTAATGTCTATGATAAGTTGGGTATGTTTCCAGTATTCATACTGAAAACCAGCCATGTAAAATTCACATCCTTCTATTTCGCCCATTAGCACATCATTGTCACTCACACGCAATTCTCCTTTTTCATAGCACATAGGTGCAGAGCCATCACAGCAGCCCCCGCTTTGGTGAAACATCAACGCTCCGTATTGTTCTTTGAGTTGTCTAATGACTGTGGCGGCTTTTTCGGTTACGATTACTCTTTGTACATTCATATTTTTTTGTGTTTTAAGATTTGGATACATAATATAAAGATTTTTACTTCTATTATCAAGAGAGTGGACGAGTAGTAGCACGCAACACAAGTTGGGTAGCAAACGCTTGTGTCTTGGGGCTAAAAACTTGTTTTTTTTCTATGAGTTTGCATTGCTCAAGAAATAGGTTCATTACAGCCTGCCCCATTTCAAAGCCTGGCTGTCTGATACTACTTAGCATAGGCACCGTGATTTCGCAGAGTGGGTCATTGCCAAAGCCAATCAAAGCAACTTGGTCAGGCACAGAGATTTGTGCCTCTCTCAATGTTTGCAAAGCGCCCATAGCGGTATCATCATTGACTGTGAAAATACCATCAAATTGTTTTCTTTCTTTCAAGAGTTGGCGAACAGCCTCCTCTCCTTCATATTTGTTATCTGCTTGGATGATGAGCGATTCTTGGAGGGGTATTTGGTATTTTTGATGTGCTTCTTGATAGCCTCTGAAGCGTTCTTGGCTGATGCGTAGCTTTTCAGGTCCTGCAAAATGGACAATATGTCTGCAGCCCGTTCTGATGAGGTGCTCTACACCCGCAAAAGCTCCCTCAAAATCTTCTATAATGACACGGTGCGTGGGGATTTCCTCACAAACTCTATCAAAAAAAATCAGAGGAATCCCTCTTTTTTCTACCATCTGGAAATGCTCAATAGTTTGTGTATGCCTTGCCATAGACACAAAAATACCATCTACACGGCTCGAGAGCAATGCCCGTACATTTTCCATTTCGCGCTTTTCCTCTTCATTAGATTGTGTGATGATGAGGTTATAATTGTACTCATGGGCTACTGACTCTAAGCCACTGATGATGGTGGAAAAGAAATGATGCACCAAACGGGGGATAATCACTCCCAAGGTAAAAGTTTTGCTCTGCCGCAGGCTTTGTGCAATTAAGTTAGGCTGGTAGTCTAGTTTTTTGGCAAGTTCATTGACCTGTTTTTTGGTTTCTTGGCTAATATCAGGGTGGTCTTTTAGAGCTCTAGATACTGTTGAAGGCGATATACTGAGTTCTTTGGCTATGTCTTTGATCGTGATTTGTCCGCTTTTCATAAATTTTCTGATAAGTAGTTAAAAAATGCCTTCACCTTGCTTTCTATCTTATTCTTATCGATCATATATGGCACAAAAGCCTACATAAACAAAGAAAGTATGATTGCTTTGCACCTCTCAAAAAAATGATATTACATATCAAATTAATAACATAGATTCTTTGTGATTGTTGCAAATTTAAGTAATGCCAGAGAATAATTATCCAATTAAAAAGTCTTATTAGATATTTTTATGAGAAGTTTATCAACTAGATGCTTTTTGCGAGGTATTTTATCTCTGAGATGATTGTAAAAGGCGATTGATGTTTTTTTGAGGGAGAGTTTTAGACATGAGCTAAAAATAAATTGCCGCTTTCGGATTCTCCTTAAATTGGTAAGATAGATTGTGCTATTTTAAGTCTTCTGAAAGATGACTTGACACGACTAATGGAGAGCAGAGTCTGCGACTTTGCCTGTTTTTGCAAAAAAAACAGCGGGTGCAGGAGTAATGCGATGTTGGTTTTAGTTTGTAATTTTGGTAATTTGGTGTCTGTTCTGCATATGCAGGAAGAAGCAGATGCTTACAGCATAAGTTTTTCAGTTTATTGAGCGTTTCGTGTGTCTCTAGGAACACTTAGAACAGCGGAGGGCAAACGATTACTTTTTTTAGATGCAAGAATATTTCATATGTTATTTTGCTTTGCGGCTGTAGCGTTGTATGCCCGCTTTGTCTAAGAAGTTCTCAAAAATGAGCGAGTCCGAATTAAGTTGTAGGATTTTATTGTAATTGACAACTTTTCCATATTTTTCCATTAGTACGAGGGTATCGTTTTTGAGGTCGTATTCATAAAAGAAAAGTGTATCTATATGGTTATCAATAACCATGTGCATACTGTCTTGAATGTATAAGGTTTTGTACAAGTCCCACTGATTCAGGTACCAAGTGCCTATCAGTTGTGATTTTGAAAAAGTGATTTTGGCTTGTTGCCGCTCTTGCGAAGTACGCTGACAAGCCACAAAACCCACTATTATAAATAGTAATATACCTAACCCTTGTTGTTTCATTCTTTTGTATTTCTATCTACCTTTCGGATAATTAACAGCCCCAAAAAAGTAATCAAGCCATTGACCATCAAAATCTCAAAGCCAAATTTATAGCCCCAAAGCCAAGCTGCCGAGTTGATATTAAGGGTATAAGAAATGACCAGTGCCATTACAGCTATCGCAGGCACAAGGCGGTCGTTTACTTTCCAACTGGTAAACAAGCCAAAAGCAAACATACCTAATAGAGGTCCGTACGTGTAACCTGCTGCTGTAAAAATAATTTCCAATACATTGCTCTCAGGATAGGCATCACTGATTTGTTTGAAAAGCAGAATCACCAGCACCATCAATATTGAAAAGCCAATATGCACTATTTTGACTATTTTTAGCCTTGCCTCAACCTTGAAACGCGAGATATTCAAAAAATCAACACAAAGAGAAGTGGTAAGTGCCGTAAGGGTAGAATCTGCGCTAGAGTAAGTAGCTGCCACTATGCCCAGCAAAAAGATGATTCCTGCCCAAAGTGTAAAGTGCTTGAATGCCAGCAGCGGATAGAGCTGGTCGGTCTTAGCAGGCAATTCTATGCCTTTGTGGGCAGCATAAAAATAAAGCAGCGCACCTAGCGATAAAAATATTAAATTTACAAACACCAATACAATACTAAACCAAAACATATTTTTTTGGGCATCGCCTAGGCTTCGACAGCTTAGGTTTTTTTGCATCATATCTTGGTCTAGCCCTGTCATCACTATGGCAATGAAAGCCCCTGAGAAAAACTGTTTAAAAAAGAAATTAGCTTCTTTTGCGTCCCAAAACCACGTTTTGGCATATTGGCTCTCGGCTATGTTGCTTACCATTTGGTTGAATGTCCAGCCGAGTTCATCTTTGATAAGATAGACGCTTATCAGGGCAGCCCCCACCATAAAAGCAGTCTGTAAGGTATCTGTCCAGACGATGGTCTTAATGCCTCCTTTGCGGGTATAAACCCATATTAATAAAATACTCAACACCGTAGTAAGCCAAAAAGGAATCCCAACTTCTGCAAAACCAAGCTGCAAGGCTGATGCCGTCAGAAATACACGTGAAGATGAACCTACTGTCCGAGAAAGTAAAAAGAAAAAAGCCCCTGTTTTGTAAGACCAAAAGCCAAACCGCTGCGAAAGATACCCATAGATTGAGGTAAGTTGTAGGCGATAATACAAAGGCAGCAAAACCGTGGCAATCACCAAATAACCCAATAGATAGCCCAATACAAGCTGAAAATAAGCAAACTGCCCCGTAAGCACTGCTCCAGGTACAGAAATAAAAGTAACCCCTGAGAGCGAAGCCCCAATCATGCCAAAAGCTACCACATACCAAGGCGACTGCCTATTGCCTATAAAAAAACTGTCTGTGTCGGTATTACCTCTGCTTGTAAGCCATGAGATAAGCATCAAAAGTAAAAAGTATCCTATAATCACGGCGGTAATCAACCCTGCACTCAAACCCATATTCTAATTTTAGTTTTGACGAATCAACGTATTTTGTCTTTCTTGTAAATTTAAAGGTGCTTTACTCAGCCCTAAAAAATACTGCCATCTAACATTAATGTAAAACTTTTTGAAAACCAAAAGCCCCACAAGGCGTTTTAATTTTGAACTTAAAAGCATGCAAAACTCTGTAATTTTTTGTAATTTTGCTACACAGTTAAATTATCGCCCAGAAACATGACACAAATTGAAGAATTAATACTTGAAGACGAAGAGGTAGTATCAGTAGAAGAACATCAGCTTATCGTGTTCAATGATGATGTCAATACATTTGACCACGTTATCAAAACTTTGATTGATGTGTGTGGACATACTCCCGAACAAGCTGAGCAGTGCACTTGGATAATCCATTATAAAGGTAAGTGTTCTGTAAAAGAAGGCTCTCTCTCTAAACTTAAGCCTATGCGTGATGCCATTTGCGATAGGGGCATATCTGCTGAGATAACCTAAGTAGCCTCGACCACAATTCTTTATGTAAGCTGGCCTAAAATTACTTCCAATAAACATTTGTAAAGATATTTCCCTAAAAATGTTTTATTCTGAAAGTCTTGATTCCTTAGCAGTAGGTTTAAAAAACTTATCTTCTCCTTGGTGATTGTTGCTCAAGCCGAGGCGTAAGGAATACACCTGCTATCTTCATTTCTAGCTTTGTGTGTATATTCTCGAAATGAAACCAAAGGAAATACAAATCGCAGACTGCCAAATAGTTGTTTTAAGTAATCATTATTAGTATGCAAGAAGATGCTATCAAGCGATTTTTGATTTAAAAGAAACAATTGTTAACAAGATTATATTTATATTAAAAAAAATACAAATGTTTGTAATTCTAAAAATTTATACTAAATTTGCTAGTTTGAAACTTTTTTTTAGAAAAAACGCTTACCTTTTCATTACAGTTCGTATTCATAGCTGCAAATACAAAAAAATAATTAGTTGAGTATAATTCTTTATTCAAGCACACGTTTACATTTTTCGTTGAATGTGGTTTTTAAAACAATCATTCTCAACAGATTATTTAAGAAATAGCCTATCATAGTATCAAAAAGTAATATTAAATAAATACAATTACTCACGTGAGAAAAATCAAACTAAATGAGTGACTTTTAGATTTTTTGTACGTCTTATAGCAGGAATTAATAGCAATAACAATTATCATAGTTTTAAATAATAATAAACTCTTAAATCATAATGCGTCAATTAAAAATAACCCAAACTATCACCAATCGGGAGAGCCAATCTCTGGAGCGTTACTTCAATGAAATCAACAAAGTAGATTTATTGACTCCCGAAGAAGAGGTAGAATTGGCACGTAGAATCCGCGAGGGAGATGAAAAAGCATTGGAAAAACTTACCAAAGCCAATTTGCGCTTTGTGGTATCGGTAGCAAAACAATACCAAAATCGAAATTTATCACTCAATGACCTCATCAATGAGGGTAATTTAGGGCTTGTGAAAGCTGCTAAGAAATTTGATGAAACTCGCGGTTTTAAGTTTATATCGTATGCGGTATGGTGGATTCGTCAGTCTATTATGCAGGCACTTGCTGACCAATCAAGGATTGTAAGGTTACCTTTGAACAAAACTGGTGCGTTGAGCAAAATTAACAGAGCCTTTTCTGAGCTTGAGCAACGCTACGAGCGTGAGCCAACCCCTGAAGAACTTTCTGGTATTTTGGATATGGACGAGAACGAAATTACCAATACTTTGCGAGCTGGCTCTAAGCAAGTATCTGTTGATGCTCCTTTTCAAGACGGTGAAAGCAACTCTCTGCTTGATGTACTCGAGAACAAGAATACGCACTCTACTGACCAGTCAGTAGCTTATACAGATTCTCTTCGCATAGAAACTTCGCGTGCCTTGGCTGCCCTCACTGAGCGTGAGCGTACTGTCGTAAAGATGTTTTTTGGTATTGGATACGAACACCCTATGTCGCTTGAGCAAATTGGCGAAGAGCTTGACCTTACCCGCGAGCGTGTACGCCAAATCAAAGAAAAAGCCATCAGAAAGTTACGTGGGAGCAGCCGCAGTAAGCTATTGGCTGAATACTTAGGCTAAATCTAAATTTTTTATTATTGTTAAAAACCCACTGAACATCATAGGTTCTTTGGGTTTTTTATTGACAAAGCGCATGCTTTCAGTTGAACTACGTTACAATCTCGCCTCCCTTAAGCCTGATGATATGATTGGTTTTCTGTGCAAGCTCTAAGTCATGAGTAACCAGTATGAGGGTTGTACCATTCTCTGTATTGAGGTCAAAAATTAATTTTTCTACTTTCTGGCTCGTCTCTTCGTCAAGATTCCCTGTTGGCTCATCAGCAAAGAGAATTTTAGGATTGTTAGAAAAAGCCCTTGCCAAAGATACCCGCTGTTGCTCTCCACCTGAAAGCTGGGTAGGGTAGTGGTGCTGCCTTGTTGATAAGCCTACCTTATCCAGCAGGTCAAGGGCTGTTTTTTTGATATTTTTTTGTCCTCTCAGTTCCATTGGCACCATCACATTCTCAAGGGCAGTCAGTGTAGGGATAAGCTGGAAGTTTTGAAAGATAAAACCCACATAATGATTTCGTACTCTTGCACGCTCATCTTCGCTGAGGCGGTCAAGTGAGATTCCATTGAGCGTTACAGAGCCAGAGGTGGCGCGGTCAAGCCCTGCGCACAAGCCAAGCAAAGTGGTTTTGCCGCTACCCGAAGCCCCTACAATAGAGAGTGTATCTCTTTCAGCTATTTCAAACGATACTTCTTTAAGTACTGTGAGCAGTCCATTGGCACTTGAGTAGCTTTTAGTGAGTTTTTGAGTAGATAAAATACTAAGCATAAAATTGAGGGTTGGTTTTTTTTGATGTTTTATGTCTGCTCCAAAGCATTACAAACTATGATGATAGGGAGAACGGCAAGTTGTTTCTCCCCCTTATCCTTTATCTTACTACTCCGAGATAGGTGCTGCCGTAAGTCCCCACACGGTCAAGTTTATGTAGCTTTTCGGTAGTTTCGGTCTGAAAATCTAAGGCCGTTTCTACAAAGTCAGGGAAAAAATCTATTTTTAAAGCTGCCGAGCGCAGCAAGATACTCGCTCCTTTTTTACTATTTTTCAACACCAAGTTCCATTCATCAATCAAGGCGGGAACATCATGGGCTGCAAGCCAGTCTTGATGGTCAAGCAAGATAAAGTGCGTATATTTATCAGGGTTATTTTTCAAGAAACTGCTGACTGTGATGGTATGTGTTCGGATATGGCTCACACGCTCGCGCAGAGTGAGAAAGTTCTCTTCTTTGAGGTATTCTGGGCAGCAACTTTGGGTGTATTGTCCTGTGAGGTACAGCCTCCAGAAGTAATTTTCGTGTATGGGCAATTGTGTAAATACGTGTCGGAGGCAATCACCAGCAAAACCTGCTACTTTGCCTGGGTATTCATCTACGATAAGCTGACGCTGGGCACGCGGCACGCCTAGTAGCGTAAGGGTAAGGTGTCTGTTAATAAGCCATTTGACTACTTGGTTGATGATTTTGGGTTCTACCTCTTTGTAAATGGCTTGTTGCGTGGTGAGGTCTTTAGCATCAAGCAGTTCAGCAATTTGTCGTCTTAGTTTGGGGCGTGCGTTGATGTATTGGTAAAAAAGCCAAGCAAAAGTGCCCGAAGTACCAAAGAAATAAAATGATTTTTTTGTAAAATGGATAATATTTCTGTCCCAAAACTCTTGTGCTTCTTCGGGCAGATTTGGTTTTAGGTATTTTGCATAAAGACTTACTGCTTCGGGGTGTCTGCCTTCACCAAATATTTTCCAAAAATCATTGTACTCTAGATGCTGGATAGCTACTATTTTAAGCTGCAAAAGGGCATTTTGTCGGCTATTCATATCTATACAGTCAATTTGCACGGGGTTATCAAGCAGGTAATCTAAGGCATTGCAACCTGCGCTCGTAATCATTACGATTTTACTCTCTTGGTTGAAATGCAGCATTTGGCGGTCGCAGCGCGGGTCTTCCCAGCAAGTATTGTAGATAAGATTGTTACTGTGTACATTAGTAAAAATTTTATCACGAAAGTTATTAAAAGTCTGAGTTAATTTAGACATATTTTTGAGGATTTAGCTTAATTTTAGAAGTGTAAAGATAATTTATTGACCTAAAAAATAAAGCACGTAATACAATCAATCAATAGTGATTGCAAAATTAGTCTAAAGTCTTGGATATTTGACAAAGTTTAAAAAATACAAATCAAGATAAAGTATAGCTTTTATTATCAGTTTTAATCAATATGATAGCAAGTACTACGTGGTTATGCCTCATTTTTATTAATAGTCTGCTGATTATAGGCTTGTATGAGGCCACAGAGCAAGGAAGGTTGCTGAGCAGATTGCACGATGTACTTGAGCAGCGACTGCCTGATTATCTTTACAAGCCTTTGCTAGGCTGTGTATATTGCATGGCTTCGGTGTGGGGCTGTGTCTTTTTCTTGTTTTATTTTTATCCTGCCTATCTTGCAGAAATGTACTTGATGCTCTGCTTGCCCTTTCATGTATTGGCAGTGAGTGGGTTGAATTACCTATTATATGATATGGTGTTGTTTTTGAGGAGGTAATTTACTCTTTGGCTTTTCAGACTACAAACGCCAAGAGAGCAAGAATGAATCAGAGATTTTTCACTCTACTACAATCTTAAATGTACACTTTTTATCAATTTCATTTCGGAAGACTCTCCTAGTAGTGATGTTACTTGTTCTTGCACTTTTCGCCTCAAATAACAAAGTCGTTTTAGCTTTATCTCCTCCAGGCATATCAGCATTTTCAGGATTTTACGCTTGTATTTGCATATCTGCTAGTTGGACTACTTGTTCATTGGAAATACTATGTTCTGCCTAATAGCCCACAGAGCCGTGTACATCAATAGAAAAGTAGGCTTTTTCACCTATTTTGAGCGTATAACGCTTGCTTTCTAGTTCGTTCAAGTGCATCATTTCATTTTTTAGTGTTGTATTCGCAATTTCTCTTGCGGTTTGTGCTTTGCAAGCCATCAAAGATGGTATCTATAGGTGGAGTAAAAAATAGTTTTGTTTCATTGTTATTGAGTGTTGGGTATTTTTTAAACTTCTGATTAAGTGATGATGATTAAATAAAGTGTCATTTTTAAATTACTAAACACTTGATTATCAGCATTTTATTTAATTAATCATTATCAATTATTAGGTACTGAAAATATAAAGTATGCTGAAATTTCTTATTTTTAGCAAGTACAAGCACACTAAGCCGTATTGAATCCTTCTTGAAACCTATTTATTGCAATTTCATGTCAATTTTACATAAAAATAGCCTGTCTTAAACAAACTATATATGTTAGAAAGGCTATTTGTGAATATTATTAGCATACACTACGTGTGCAGTACCAATTATTAATTATCCATTTCTAATGAGTGTGAGTTATAAAAAGAAACATCACCAAATTTTTTTGCTTTACGTATTTTCTGCAAAAAAGACGGGTAAAAGCAAAAGTATTAGCTATCTTTCGCACTACACTAGGAGAGAGAAGGAGGAGTTATCAAGGTTTTGAGTATCTCAGCTCCTCGCTGCACAATCCAGAATGAAACAACAGCATAGACAGCCCAAGCACTCACTAAACTCATAGGAGCAAACTCCATGAGCCAATCTTGTACCCTGTCTTGTTCAGTATTTATCACCGAAAGCAAACGCAGTAATGGCAAAGAACAACCTCCTGCCAAAAGCAACTCCTGTGTGGTGGCTTTCTGAGAATGAAGTAGATACAAAATCAATGTCATGATAAAAGGATAGCCCAAAAAGACAATACGTGTCATATCTCGCCCAGCTAATACGCCAAAAGCAATAAACATTAGCGAGTAGAGCAAAAGTAAAATAGTATTTTTTTGTTTCAGAGAAGCTGAGTTTAAGTATTTGAGTGCCAGCCAAGCCCAAGCACCAAAACCCACAAAAAAAGCAGCAAATAGCCTGACCAAATCTAAAGGCTGTCTGAGTGTTTCTCTGATGAAAAAAAGCAATGTAATCAACGAGCTAGGATTGCCACTACCTAAAGGAGGAAAAAACCAAGTAAGCAGCTCCTTAGACAATACTGCAGCCACTAATGCAAAAACTACCCAAACAGAAATGGGTGATTTATGTGTGAGATAATTATAAACTTGCCATAGCACCAACAGCACCAAGATAGGAATGAAAGACTCCTTCTGCGCTGTGGCTACAATAGCAAGCGGTACTAGCCCGAAGTACCATGCTCGAACCACAAATATCAAAAACAAAGTCTGGAAAAAATACAAAGGAACATCTACCGTAATCCAATCATACTGATTGTAGCGGATAATACCTACCCAATGGAAGAGCAACCAAGTAATCCCAATTGCTTGCAATTGCCAAGCAATACCCATACTTGTCCACAAATACACCAACGCATTGACAGTAAGCAAGGAAAAGAGTAAATGAAAGTACCAAAATCCTTGAGAAAGCTCTTCTCTTGACCAAAAGCTAACAGCCCAAGGTACAAATACACGACTATGAAATGGAAATTTAACTTGAAACTCTTTTGTTTCTCCCCTCAGATAGTTGTAAGTATGCAGGTATTGTTTACCATCACATTGCTTACAAGCTGTATAATCCATTTGAGGCTGCTGTGCTTGGTAATAAACAGAAAGGAAGAGGGTGAGCAAATTTAGGGCAACATAAAAAGAAAATAACTGGATTTGTTTCGTCATAAAGCAAACAAAGGGTTTCTTGTTGATGTGATTGCTAAGTTAGTCATTCTGGTTCAATTTATTGCAATTTAAAAAATTAAACTTAAAGCACAATAGGGGCGTACTGTGGGTAGTATTTTAAATAATTTAAGTGCAGCTCCGTAGTAACTGTGTTAAAATTCAAATAAAATGCAGAATGAAATTTGCTTTCTATTTTCAAGTAGTTTTTTGCTTACCAATATAGAGCGTCCCGTTTTTCTTGACATTAATAAATGTAGAAACAATTGCCTCATCTCCGAAGGGGAAAGCTCCTCAATTTCCAAAGGAGGAGTTCTTGACCTTATTTAAGCCTTAGTTATTTAGGCAGCTTGTTTTGAAAACCCTGCGGGTGCAAAATCCTTATAAAAAAAAGAATACAAGCGTATGAAACTCTGATAGGGTTGCTATCTTTAACTTGGCTTAAGATTTTGAATTGATGGGGAGAGAGAAAAGTAGCCATTAGACATTTTAGACAATTAGGAGATACAATCACAGAAGAAATTTTCAATAATTGGAAAAATAAGGACTCTATGAAAGATAAAGACTAGAAGGAAGTTAGATGTACCCATAAATAAATAGTTCAAGTTTCTTTGTTTGAGCTTTACGTCAAACAAAATACAAATGAAGAAAGGCTTGTGGTCTTTTATCTACTATGTAAGCATAGAGAATGATACAAATGTTAGTTAGCAACTTGGGTTGATAAATAGTTCTCTAAATTTTTGAAATAAATAAAATAATTTTTTATTCTTGTGAAAAATAAAATACTATTACCTTAAATTATCAACATGAAAACTGAAATCAAATGGGCAGTAATTTTCACAGTAGTTGCTTTGCTTTGGATGTTTGCTGAGAAGCAATCAGGATTGCACGGAAAATACATAGATTACCACTTTTACCTAACCAATCTTTTCGCTATACCAGCAGTTGTAGTGATGGTACTTGCACTGCAAGACAAAAAGAAAAATTTTTATCAAGGACAGATGAGTTATATGCAGGGGCTAGTATCAGGTGTAGTCCTCTCTTTGTTTATTGCCTTGCTGAGTCCTTTGGCACAATGGATTACTTCTTATGTGATTACTCCAGAGTATTTTCCCAATGTGATAAAGAGGTCGGTAGAGTTAGGTTATTTTAAAACTACTGAGGCGGCAGCCGCTAGTTTTAATTTTAAAAGCTATGCCATACAAGGGGCTATCGGGGCATTGGTAATGGGTGTTTTGACTACCGCGATTACTATGATTTTTATACGCTCAAAATCTTCCTAAATATTGGATTATTTTTTAGTTTATCAAGCAAGGCGAAAGGCTTGTAACTACCTTGCTTGATAAATATTTTTTTACTTATTACAAACCTTCAGCTTGCGCTACTAGCTCGGCAATGTCATAGACTTTGATTTCCTTTTCTTTGCCTGTTTGCTTTGTGCCGTCTGTCATCATCACCATACAAAACGGACAGGCTACAGATACAATTTGTGCTTTTGCTTCTATGGCTTGTTCCATACGTTCTTGGCTTACTTCTTTCTTGCCTTTTTCGGCATCTTTAAACATTTGTGCGCCTCCAGCACCACAGCAAAGCCCTTTGGTGCGGCAGCTTTTCATCTCTACAAGGTCAGCATCAAGCATTTTGAGTACATCGCGCGGTGCTTCGTAGATGTCATTGGCACGCCCAAGGTAGCAAGAGTCGTGGTAGGTAATCCGCTTACCTTTAAAATCGCCTTCCTCTTTCATCTTTACTTTACCTTCATTGATAAGTTGCTGTAAGAAAGTAGAATGATGAATCACCTCATACTCGCCGCCGAGCTGTGGGTACTCATTTTTGATGGTGTTAAAGCAATGCGGACAAGCAGTAACTATTTTTTTGACTCCATAGCCATTCATTACCTCAATATTTTGTACGGCTTGCATCTGAAACAAGAACTCATTGCCTGCTCGCTTGGCGGGGTCGCCAGTACAAGCCTCTTCTGTACCCAAAATTGCAAAGTCAATGCCTACTTTATTTAAAATTTTCACAAAGGCTACGGTTACTTTTTTGTATCTATCATCAAAAGAACCTGCACAACCTACCCAAAAAAGCACTTCGGGTGTTTTTCCTTCGGCTGCCAAATCTGCCATCAATGGCACTTTAAATGTGGTTGTTTCGCTCATAAGTTATTTTCAATTTTAATTTTACTTTTTTTTAAAGTCCCCCTTTCGGAGGGTTTAGGGGGCTGGAAGTCCTTATTATTTCTCTACATCTGCTATCCAATTAGCACGGTCAGCAGGTGAAAACTGCCAAGGGGCTAAGTTGTTCTCAATATTTGAGAAGACCATGTTCCAAGAGGCGGGTGCATCAGCTTCTTCCATAGCGATGTATTGTCGCATTTGCACAATGATAGAAAGTGGGTCAATATTGATTGGGCAAGCCTCCGCGCAGGCATTGCAAGTAGTACAGGCCATCAGTTCTTCTCTTGAGATGTATTGGTCGCTGTAGAGTGTTTCACCCATTGAGAGGGCTTCTTCTACGGTTTTGCCACTTGTGCGATAGCTACCTACTTCTTCTAGGCGGTCGCGAGTATCCATCATCACTTTGCGTGGTGAGAGTTTTTTACCTGTGATGTTGGCGGGACACTGCGAAGTACAGCGACCACATTCCGTACAAGAGTATGCATCCATGAGATTTTTCCAAGTGAGGTCATTGACATCTTTTGCGCCAAATTTGCCTATTTCGTCTGTGCTTCCGTCATCTTCCATCAAGCCCATGGCTATTTTTACTTCTTTGGTAACAGCAGGCATATTCTCTATTTTGCCTTTTGGCTCAAGATTAGAAAAATAGGTATTGGGGAAAGCCAATGCAATGTGGAGGTGCTTAGAGTAGGTTACATAAAAGGCAAAGGCAAAAATCCCCAGGATGTGCGCCCACCAGCCAAAACGCTCTACAAAGATAAGCGTGCTGTTGCTTTCTATACCTGTTAGTACAGGCACTAGCAATTGGCTAAACGCAAATGTACCCGTAGTTGTGTAGTGATTGTCTGCAAACTCACGTGTCTGAAGCACTTGGTCAGCAGCGTTCATAGTAAGGATGAACATCATGAGCACAATCTCTATAATCAAAATCAAGTTGGCGTCTAGGGCTGGCCAGCCTTTCATTTCGGGCTTCCAGAAGCGAGGTAGTTTTAGGACATTGCGCCTTACCAAAAAGACCACGCAGCTTAACATTACGCCTACTGCCAAAAACTCAAAGAAACTAATCAGAAAGGCATACAAACTAACAGGCAAAATGTAGGCAAATATGCGGTGTGTACCAGCCAAACCATCTATGATAATCTCCAATACTTCTACATTGATAAGTACAAAACCAGCATAGATAATAAAGTGCATTAAACCTGCCAGGGGGCGTGTAAACATCTTTTTCTGGCCTAGGGCTATGAGTGCCATAGTCTGTAGGCGTTTACTTGCTTGACCTTTGCGTCCTGCGGGGCGGCCCATCAAAATATTTTGGCTAATCTGACGTACTCGCTTGCTTACCAAGTAGGTCGTAATGCCAAAGGCTATTAAAAATATAATTTGAGGTAAAAAATTCATTGTTTTATCGTTTAGTTTATCTGATTAAAAATATATTTGAATTTTTTTTGAATAAAAATTTGCAATATAGAATTTAGTATATAGTTTTGCAACCCAATTCAATGGTGATATAGCTCAGTTGGTA
>CAYZQI010000001.1:0-80768 GCA_964480455.1 uncultured Cytophagaceae bacterium | reverse complement strand
GAGCATCGGACTGAAAATCCGTGTGTCCTTGGTTCGAATCCGAGTATCACCACTTCTTTAAAAGAATTTGCTAGCTTGGTGATATAGCTCAGTTGGTAGAGCATCGGACTGAAAATCCGTGTGTCCTTGGTTCGAATCCGAGTATCACCACTTACAAGCCTTGAAACTTTTTGTTTTGAGGCTTTTTTGTTGGCAAAATAATTCGTGTAAAGGTTTTGTTTCTGTCTTTTCATAAAAATAGTCGGTATGCAGAGTATTTTTTTAGTATGCGAAAGTAAAGAAAAAAATGAACTTTTCCATTGTTTTTGTGAATTTTTTGGTATTTAGAAACATTCTTAAACATTTATCAAGAGCTTAGTTATTGGGTGACAATCAATGGGTTTTGATTGTTTACAGAAAGTAGAGGCTTAGTTTGTTTGATTTTTATTCATTTAAAATGATAAGCATACTTCATTCGCATTTACTTGTAGTTTGCCTATACGCCCACAGACCATACTGAGGTTGTGGATTTCATGCCCCACAGGGAAATCATAACACACGGGATACTCATAATTTCTGACAAGTTCTACAATGATTTCATTGACCGTCAAGCCAAAGGTAATTTCATTCTCTTTGATTTCACTAAATTGCCCTATCACAAGCCCTGCCAAATTCGCTAGTTTACCTGCACGGTCAAGGTGTATCAACATTCGGTCTAGGTGATACATGTATTCATTTACATCTTCTAAGAATAAGATTTTCCCTTGGGTTTCTACCTCTGATACTGTTCCTATTGTACTGGCAAAAAGTGATAGATTGCCACCTATCATTTCGCCTGAGGCCATACCTAGCTGATTGAGCGGGTGAGGCCTGACTTCCAGCACTGCCTCATTGCCAAAGAGCACTTGGTGTAGGCTTTCTATGGTCTGCTCGGTTTGTTTAGGAAAAAGCAAAGGCATTACTCCATGGATACTCTCTACCCCCAGGTTGTATAAATGGCAATGAAGAACGGTAATGTCGCTAAAACCCACTATCCATTTGGGTGATTGCATAAAGCCCGAAAAATCTAGTTTATCTACTACTCTGACTGTGCCATAGCCTCCCCTTGCACAGATAATTGCCTGTATGTCAGTTCTATCCAACATATTTTGTAGGTCGGCAGTACGCTCTGCATCTGTACCTGCAAATTGGTTATAAGAGTGAAAAAGATATTTTCCCAATACTACCTCGAGCCCCCAACTCTCGAGGATATGAATTGCCATCTCTAGGTCTTGGCGGCTTACTTTATTGGCGGGTGCTATAATGCCTACTCTGCTACCTTGTTTTAGGTCTTGGGGTCTTATCATACGTTACAAAAGTTTATCATTTTGCCCGCAAAGATAAGCAGTAGAACGGCTTTTACAAATAGCTGAGGAGTTTGTAGAAGTAACTGGAGGGTAGTTTTTGAAAGCTCAAATCCTGAAACGGATTTGCGTCTGTTTTAACACCCAAAGCAAAGACCTTTGCCAAATAAATAAACCTGTCAGATTTGTATAACCAAATTTCATTTTTAACTAAAATCTGACAAGCTCTTGGATAAATATGTGATTCTTTGACAATTTTTGTGATTGTGTGCGATAAGATGAGCTAAATACTGTTTAGAACATAAATGCCAGCGAACTGGAAGTCCGCTGCTACAGATTTCTACAAAAATTGTCAGACAACCAAATATGTTTACAGTCCTTTCAACACGTTTTGTATTCTTTGCTTTAGGTTGGCATTTGTTTCAGAGTCTTTGAGCAGGGTTTTGAGTGTTTTTTTAGCTCTTTTAAGTTTTTTAGCCTCAATTACATTCAAAATAGCGAGTTGTACCTCGGTATCTTGCTCTTTTTTGAGTTGCTCAAATAAGACATCTTGAATTGTTTTATCTTCTAAAACATTAACTTCTAATTGCTTTAAACTTGCCAACCTTACCGACAAACTAGAACCATTTTTAAAATCTTCAATGATATGTGCTGAACTTTGTTTTGACATTTTTTTGCTTCTGCTGTTGGTATTTTTCCTGTTAGAATTTCCTAAGTTTTCTCTTGCTATTTCTGAGGTATCTTGGTAATTGCTGTTGCTCAGTGTGGGCGAGCCAACTCTTTCTGAATATACATCTTTTTCTTTTTGAGTTCTTTGTGTATCAGCTTGAATCCATACTTCTGAGAAATCTTGCTCTTCGCGAACTTGCATATCTTCTTTTGTATTGTCTTTTACGATGCCTAATTTTTCTTTCTTTTGAGCTATCAGATTCGTGTTTTCAGTTGCCAATGCTGTATTTTGAGTACTTTCTCTTAGCCCTTCGGCCTGTTTTTCATTGTCTGAGGGCTGTTCAAGTGTTTCTTCCTCGGTGATGCTTTCCTCGTCTGCGCTTTCTTCATTTAATTCTTCTAAGGTATTGTTTTCCTTGGGGGTAGTTTGTAGGCTTACTTCTTTTTGCGTTTCTGTAGCAAAATCTGGCTGTAACCAAGTAGAAGACCAATATCCTGTAAAGAATACAAGTACTACTACGCTTGCTACGGCAAAGCCACGCAACCAATCATTTTGGAGGTTTGTCCACCAATTTACCTTCGGAGCTTGTTTTTCTTGTGTTGCTTTTGCTTGTTTGAGCATGGCATAAAAATCTAATTTCATAGAAGGTGGCGGTGTGGCTAGAGGTAGTTCTTGAGTATATTCAAGGGTAGTCTGCAGCTCGTCAAGCTCTTCTTGAAAGTCAGGATTCTGCTGAAGATAAGCCTTGATGCGGTATTCTGTGGCTTCATCAGCTTGACCTTTTATAAAATCTATCAAATAAGGTTCTATCTCTTCGTATTTCATCTTTTTAGCAATCAGGGGTCATAACCAATTTTGAGGTTTTTTTTGGATATTTTATCCGTGTTTTTTTAATGTCTAATATTTTTTGTGGAAAACCTCCTTTAAGGCGTTGAGTGCACGGTGTACTTTCACCCTAGCACTGTTTTCTGTGATTTCAAATATTCTCGCGATTTCTTTGTATTCTAGCTCCTCTATTTGGCTCAGTACTAAAATTTCCCTTTTGTCATCAGGCAGTTGAGCGAGCGATTCATATAAAATTTTTATTTTTTCATCTTGTTCTATTCCTTGCCCTCCGGGTTCTGAGATTTTTAGGTTTCTCTCGGCATATACCTCATCAAGTGAATTGGTATCTACTTTTTTCTTTTTAAAATAATCAATTTTGACATTTCTGGCAATTCTATAAAACCAAGCTTTGAAAGGGGCAGCCTCTTTGTAAGAATGCTTGTATTTTAGGATTCGCTCAAACACCATCTGCACAAGGTCTTGGCTCAGGTCGGGGTCGGCAGTAGTACGCATATAAAAATTATACAATCGCACGTGGTATCGCTCAAACAAGAGTGCCAATTGCTCAATTTGCCCTTGAGCTACTTTTGCCATAATATGTTCATCTGATAATAGATGCACGGTCTGTGTTGTTTTAGTAATAGAATCTGAAAGTAATGAATAAGTTTACTTGTAAGTTGCGTGTTCATTACAACAATAGTTCGCTAAGTTTTATCACTCGATAGATGTCTGTTTTAAGATTATCAGTCAGTATTTGACAGTTTGTAAAGCCATTTTTCTCAAACTCAAAGAAGTTTTCAGAGTTTGAGAAAAATGCAGTACCTATACAGCTAAATTTTAAAGCATTGATAATCAGCAATATAAATTTAAAAACACCTATACAGAGGTGATATAATGGTTCTAAAATTTAGCGAACCATTGTTACAAGATAGTTATTTTTTTTGAGTTAAAAACTGATTTTTGGATATTGGTTGATTTTCAGCATAAAAAGTATAAAAAAAGCACCTTAGTTTATTCAAACCAAGATGCTTTGCGTTGTGTGCTTCTTAGGCACATTATAAATCTGATAGATTAGTAGTTACAAGTTTTAACCTACACTTCCTTCTAGGCTGATGGCGAGAAGTTTTTGTGCTTCTACGGCAAACTCCATTGGCAATTGCTTGAGAACCTCTTTGGCATAGCCATTCACAATGAGTGCTACGGCAGTTTCGGGGTCTATGCCACGCTGTGTACAGTAGAAAAGTTGGTCTTCGCCTATTTTAGAAGTAGTGGCTTCGTGTTCTACAATGCCTGTGTGGTTATCAATTTCAATGTAAGGGAAAGTATGCGCTCCACAGCGGTCGCCCATCAGTAAGGAGTCGCATTGAGAGAAATTGCGTGCATTTTCGGCACGTTTGAATACTTTTACTTGCCCACGGTAAGAGTTTTGGCTTTTACCTGCTGAGATACCTTTTGATACAATACGACTTTTAGTGTTTTTACCAATATGTATCATTTTTGTACCTGTGTCAGCTTGTTGGTGATTGTTGGTAACTGCCACAGAGTAAAACTCTCCAATAGAATTATCGCCTTTTAGAACACAGCTAGGGTATTTCCAAGTGATGGCAGAACCTGTTTCTACTTGTGTCCAAGATATTTTTGAATTTTTACCTTCGCAGATACCACGCTTGGTTACAAAATTATAAATTCCACCTTTCCCTTCTTTATCACCAGGATACCAATTTTGTACAGTAGAATATTTAATTTCGGCATCATCCATCGCAATCAATTCTACCACGGCAGCGTGCATTTGATTTTCATCGCGCATAGGTGCAGTACAGCCCTCTAAATAGCTTACATAACTTCCTGAATCAGCCACGAGGAGTGTTCTTTCAAACTGACCTGTATTTGCAGCGTTGATGCGGAAATAAGTAGATAGCTCCATAGGGCAACGTACTCCTTTTGGAATGTAACAGAAAGAACCATCACTAAATACAGCAGAATTAAGTGCGGCAAAGTAGTTATCATTGGTAGGGATAACTTTCCCCAAGTATTTACGCACCAACTCAGGGTGTTCTTGGATTGCTTCGCTCATAGAGCAAAAAATAATACCCATTTCTCCCAATTTCTCTTTGAAAGTAGTACCAATAGAAATACTGTCAATAACGGCATCTACGGCTACACCTGTGAGTCTTTTCTGTTCGTTGAGTGAAATACCCAATTTTTCAAAAGTAGCCAAAAGCTCAGGGTCAACTTCGTCAAGGCTTTTAGGCTTCACAGTTTGTTTAGGTGCTGCATAATAAATAGCATCTTGATAATTTATCTCGGGATACTTAACATTTGCCCAAGTGGGTTCTTTCATAGTAAGCCAATGGCGGTAAGCATTCAAACGCCACTCGAGCATCCACTCAGGTTCTTCTTTTTTGACAGAGATAAATCTGATGATATCTTCGTTAAGCCCTTTGGGTGCGGAATCCATTTCTATGATTGTTTCCCAACCATATTTATAATCTGAATTAATATGTTGTTCTAATATTTCAGTTTCTTTTGCCATAGTAATTTTAAAAAATTAGGTTCGTCTTTATTCTTTATTTAGACTGATTATAAGTAATACAAAAATACAACATAAAAAGCTAAACTTTGTTTCACGGAACGATATTTTTTCCTTTTTCAAGTAAATTTTATGTTGTTTTAACCTAGTGCATTGGTTTTTGTTTCCATTTGTCAAAAAGATTATGTTTAAATACAAAAAAAACATTTACAATTGCCTCTTTTTATTTTTTGCTCCTTTTTTGGTGGCTTGCTACCCTGATACACTTAGGCAGCAATTGGCGGGAATAGATACTGTGGAGGTTATTTTTTATGATGGGTCGGCGCAGCTACAAGACACACTTTCTATTGGTTCAAAGGGGCGTATAAAAAAAATACTCAATCGTTTTTCAAAAGAAAAATACAGCCAATCACCTTGCATTACTTCTAAAAAATGTAAAAAATACGCCAAGGTTTTGTTCAAAAAGCAAAGACAGCAAAGACTCATTATGGAAGGAACACTTTATTTTGATGGTAGTTTGGCTTATATCTCTTATACATACGCTCAAAAACAATGGTACAGAACTCTAGAAAAGGAGCAGATAGAGTTTTTTGAATTTGCACGCCACTACAAAGATTTATACAAAGTGGTCTATTGAACTTTAATTAACCATCAATTAATAGCACACTAGCAACTCACTTGCAGAGTTGTTAGTGTGTACTTATTTTGATTTTCAAGATTGTTATGATATTGGGCTATACTGTGTATTGGCAACATACGAGCCAATAGCTGAATACTAATCCAAGTATAAAACGCGGTCCTTGGGATATTTTACTTCATACTGGAAATTGCATTTTTTTTCTTCTGAGGGCGAAAGTTTGAGCTGCCAAGTCATTATGCCCGTTTCATTATTCACACTAGCTCCGCCAGTATCTTTGCGGTTTACTTCTATGTCATTGTTGGTACTCATTGGAAAAACATCTTCTAAAATTAGATTGATAGCTTGCTTCTTCTGATTTCTGACGGTAATCTCCCAGGTGCGGGTTTCGGTTTTTTTACCTCCTATGAACTGCTTTTTGGTATAGTCTTTCAGTGGCTTGCGAGTGATTTTGATGCTTTTATCGCGTCCTAGCGAGATAGAAAGGGTATCTTCTACTTGGCGAGGCAGCAGTACAGTTTTTCCTAAAAAAGTACCTTCAAAAAATAGATTTGCCTCTCCATCGAGCAGATTAAATTCTTCCCAATTTATAACCTTGGCAGTCAAAAAGGCATCAGTATCTATTTTGGGAGCAGCATAATACTCGTATTCTGCTTCCAACTCATGTTGGTTGATTTCTACGGTGCGTGTTTTGCCATCACTGGGTATGGTGTAGGGCAGTTCTATCTCAAAAGCAATACTAATAGCACTTTCTACGGCTTCGGTAGTAAGGGGAATATCTTTGCGTGCGTCTTCTTGTTTATCTAATTTGGGCTTTTTAGCCATTCTGTTGCGTGTTGTGCCATATCCACTCACAACTACTTCACTTAATTCTTTAGTATCTTGATTAAGTGCTACATTGAGTACATTCAAATCTCTGACGAATACTTCAGCACCTTCCATACCTACTGCCCTAAATTCTAGGGTCTGATTGATAGCACCTTCTAGCTCAAAAGTACCTTCCATATCTGTAACTGTGCCGAGCGTAGTACCTTTTACCAATATGCTCACACCGGGCAGTCCTTCGCCTGTTGCTGCGTCTGTTACCCTGCCACGCACTCTGTTGCCTCCTACAAAGCCTACTTTGTCGTAGAGTTTTGCTTCTAAGTTGCTTTTGGCTACTTGGTAGGGCTGGTTGTAGCGCAAAAACCAAGGCTGCAATGTAGGTTTTACACCGCTTTCGTTGGGATTGGCTGTGGAGAGCGTAAGTTTTACGTTTTTCCAATCTATGCCCGTATTTTGATAGACATTTGCCTTGTAGCTGAGTTGTATGGGGCTTGCGATGTCTTTCACACGGAGGTCATAAGTAGGGTACCAGCCTGCCTCTTCTACCAGATAAGCTAACTCAAATTTGGCATTGAGTGGATTTTTAGTGATGACTTTCACCAATATTTCACTAGTGGCAAGGTCAGTTTTGCTGTTAAGCTCACGGAGTTGTTGTTGTATTTTTATGATTTCTCCGTCTTTTTGTTTGATAAGTTTCTGATAATCAAGCTGTTTGTTTTTGAGTTCTTGTCGGCGTTGTCGGTGAAAGTCAAGTGCTTCACGGAGTTCAGCAGTTTTCACACCTGTATTTTCTCCTCCTATTTCACGATTTTTCTCAAGCATTTTTTCTTCTTCTATAAACACGCTAAGGCTGTTTTTGGCCCGTGTTTTTTCTTCTAGTTTTGCCTCAAGGTTTTTCTCTAAGGTCTCAATTTCTTTTCTTTTTTCTTGTTCTTTCATAAAATTCACTTGATGAATGACCGAAAGAATGGTAAAATCACCATCACCTTTTACCTGAATGCTTTGTTTGTTAAGTTGCGGGGCGAGCCCTCTAAAAATCAATTCAGTTTCGCCTATGCTTAGGCTAGTCTGTGCCGAGCGCATCACTTGAGCCCCATTGATAAATACGGTTACTTTCTCTATTTTTGAACTGACTTCTTTGGGGGTGCTTTGCGCACAGACTGCCCCAAGAGATAGAAAACTGATGAGTAAGTACAACAATAAATTTTTCATTTTAAAGATTTTAGATTTTGATGAGGATATTTTTTACTTATGCTTTTGTACTGTAAACCTAGTAAAATATTACAAGTCTAAAAATATATTATGCTTAAGGCTTTTAGAATAGCTAATAATTGATAGAAAATACTGTAATGATTGGGTAAAAAGCTCGTCTGATGGCATAGTTGCTAGAAAATAGAAAAGAAATGAGGCAACAACTACCAATAAAAAGTACAGATTTACTATTTTTGTAATCTAAAATGAGATGAAATAATTATGGAAGAAGAAAAACTAAGTATTTCGACTACCCAAGTAGGGCTCAAGTTTGGGGTATATTCAGGCATAGCCATTGCCCTTTACAGTATTTTGATAACTGCTTTGAACCTTCAAGATGATACTTTTTTAGGGCTTTTGGGATATGTGTTGCTTATCTCGGCCATGTACTTTGGCATAGCAGAGTTTAAAAAGTACAATGAAGGCTACATGAGCTTTGGACAAGGTTTAGGTATTGGCATGCTCATCTCTACACTCACTGGCATTATCACTGGCATTTCGCAGTCTATTTATTTTTATTTGAAGCCAGAAATGATTATTGCCATGAAAGATGAGATATTCAAAGAGTACGAACGTCAGCAAATACCCGAAGAACAGGTAAAAGTGATGATGAGTGTGATGGACTATTTGTTTTCACCCACAGGTATTTTTCTGCTAGTGTTGATTTCGTATGTGTTCTTTGGGTTACTTTTGTCGCTTTTAGTTGCTGCTTTCACCAATAAAAAACAACCGCTTTTTGATGAATAAAGCCATTGTTAATGCTGATACTGAAAATACTGCAAGCTCTTCCCCACAGATTTCGGTGGTAATTCCCTTGCTCAATGAAGAAGAATCACTCCCAGAACTTTGCGAATGGATAGTCCGTGTGATGCAAGCCCAAGGCTTCTCTTACGAAGTCATATTGATAGATGACGGCAGTAGAGATGACTCATGGGAGGTCATCAAAGCTATCTCAGCACAAAATTCTGCCTGTAAAGGGATTCGGTTTAACCGCAACTACGGCAAGTCTGCTGCCCTCAATATGGGCTTCAAAGCTGCAAAAGGGAAGGTGATCATTACTATGGATGCCGACCTGCAAGACAGCCCCGATGAAATCCCCGAACTCTATGAAATGATTGTAAATCAAAAATATGACCTTGTGTCGGGTTGGAAAAAAAAACGCTACGACCCCATCACCAAGACATTGCCTACTAAGCTGTTCAATGCTGTAACTAGGCGGTTCTCAGGTATCAGGCTTCACGACTTCAACTGCGGGCTGAAAGCCTATCATCGCCCTGTGGTCAAAAACATAGAAGTCTATGGCGAAATGCATCGCTATATCCCTGTGATAGCCAAGTGGGCTGGGTTCGGAAAGATTGGCGAAAAAGTAGTGGCACACCGCGCCCGCAAATACGGCACTACCAAGTTTGGGCTGAGCCGATTTGTGTATGGCTTTCTAGATTTGCTCTCCATTACGTTTGTTAGCAAATTTCGCAAACGCCCTATGCACTTTTTTGGCACATTGGGTTCACTTTCATTTTTGGCAGGGGCAGTCATTGCGTTTTGGCTTATCATAGACCAGTTGTTTTTTGCCTATCCGGGCAAAAGCTGGGTAGTGCAGCGGCCTTTATTTTACCTTTCTCTGGTAGCCATTGTAGTTGGCGTACAGCTATTTTTGGCAGGTTTTATTGGTGAAATGATTACAACCAACTCTCATCAATTAGATGATTATGTGATTGCAGAAACCTTAAATCTAAACGATACAACCCACCCAATCACTTAGGAAAGTGTAAATTATGAGTTGTGAAATGTGAGCTTTTAAAATACTTACTATCAGCAACTTATAAATCAAAGTAGCTGAAGTTATTTTTTACATTTTCCTTAGTGTGGCTCAATCCATTTTTTAAAATTTGGTATAAATTGTAGAAAGGTGCTTAATTTTACATCTTAAAATAGATAAAAGCACTTATCACCGAAAACCACATACATAAAAACATGATTGTGTATTCTATCATTATCCCAGTTTATAACCGCCCAGACGAGTTGCACGAATTACTAGATTCTTTACTGCTGCAAGACCTTTTAGCAGAAGATGCCCCAAGCTACGAGGTCATTGTGGTAGAAGACGGCTCTCAGCATACAGCACAGGGAGTTTGTCAGTATTTTTCGGATAAATTGCCCTTACGTTATTTTTTCAAAAAAAATTCGGGTCCTGGGCTAAGCCGCAATTATGGCATGGAAAAGGCGCAAGGTAATTTTTTTCTGTTTTTTGATTCTGATTGTATTCTTCCGCCTGCCTACCTCAAAACCCTACACAAACAACTGATGCAGTATCGCTTAGATGCTTTTGGAGGTCCCGATGCCTCACATAGCTCGTTTTCTACCTTGCAAAAAGCCATTAACTATGCCATGACCTCTTTCTTAAGCACCGGAGGGATAAGAGGTAAGAAAAAACGCCTTGGTACTTACCAAGCGCGGAGCTTTAACATGGGTTTTACACGTGAGGTATATCAAGCCACCAAAGGTTTTGGCAAAATGCGTGTGAGTGAAGACATAGACCTCAGTATCAGAATTAGAAGAGCTGGCTTTAAATTACAGCTTATTCCAGATGCTTTTGTGTATCATAAACGCCGTGCTGATTTTCGGGCGTTTTTCAATCAGGCATTTTCTTTTGGCAAAGGGCGGGCTTGCCTTGTCAAGAAGTACCCCTCACAATTCAAAATAGTGCATACATTGCCAAGTGCTTGGCTTTTGTTTGTATTATTGATGCTGCCCATAGCCTGGCTATGGCAGGAGGGCTTTCAGCTTCAGCTATTCATTTTGCTACTCTATATCACGCTGATATTTTCTGATTGTGTGGCAAATACAAAAAATTTTTGGGTAGGGTTGCTAAGTGTACCCGCGGTATTTGTACAGCTCACAGGCTATGGGCTGGGTTTTTTGAATGGGCTATTAAGTAGGTAGCATTGGTTGACACCCGTTGGCTTGTATGGTACTAGCCAAGGTAGAAAAGTTGTTTAGCAGCAAACCTCCGCCTACTGACTTGCTTGCTCATTGAATAAAAAACCAAAGTCATCACAAGACTTTGGTTTTTTAGATTTTGTATCATTACGGATTTTCTTTTATTCAGTTTTTTGACAATTTTGTGATGGTAACTAATAAAATAAGCAAAATACTGTTCGGAACATAAGTATTGGTGGGTCGAGAAGCCCACTGCCACAGATTTTTACACAAATTATCAGACAAACTTTTATTTTTTGCTCTAATCGGGTTGGTCTGTAAAGAACTTATTATTGCCTAGCAAATGGTTTTCATCACTTAAGTTAAAGCGTGAGATGTTGTTTTCTGATGAGTGAGGCGGGTCAATCAGCTTTACATTGCGGCGCAGGTAAGCAGGCACTTCTATTTTTTCTTTCAGTCCTTCGCCTTCTATATTTTCTCGGCTGAGATTGCGTAGTTTATTGATACGCTCATCAGCTTGTTGTGAAAGCCTTTCTTTTTTGAGGTCTATTTCAGATTTTTCCTCAAGAAAGCTATTGGGGGTTGGTTTGAAGCCATTTTCATCTTCTACCTCATCATCTAAGTTAAATACTACTTTTGTGTCAGTAGGTTTTTCTATTTGAGACGCTTTGGGCGTGATATTGAAAGTATAGCTTGGACTAGGTTCGTTCACCGGCTTTTTGTCCTCCAAAGCTGGTTTTTCAGGCTTTTTTTCGGGGCGCGAATTGAGCGAGAGGGCCGAATCATTGTCAAAACCCGTGGCAATAATAGTAACTTGTACGCTGTCGCCCAGGGTAGGGTCAATACCTGCCCCAAAAATCATGTCTGCATCATCACCTACTTTTTCCTCGATGTATTCTGTGATGGCAGTAAATTCTTCCATTTGCAGCTCAGATTTTTCACCTGACATAATCGAGAGCAATATTTTCTTTGCGCCGTGTATGGTTTGATTGTTGAGCAGAGGGGAGGCGAGGGCATCTTGTGCGGCACGAATGGCTCTGTTGTCGCCATCTGCGCGCGCCGAACCCATCACGGCTGCTCCTGAATTGCGCATAACAGTTTTGACATCTTCAAAGTCCACATTTACGTAAAGTGGCACGGTGATAAGTTCTGCAATGCCTTTGGCTGCGGTTGCCAAGATATTATCTGCTTGTGCAAAAGCCTCACTCATTTTGAGATTGCCGTAGATTTCTAAGAGCTTATCATTAGAAATCACGAGGAGTGTATCACAGATTTCTCTTAGTTGTTGTATGCCCTGCTCGGCTATTTTTTTCTTGCGTCTTCCTTCAAAAGTAAAAGGTGCAGTAACGATTGCCACAGTCAAGATGCCGAGTTCACGGGCAATTTCAGCAATGACGGGTGCGCCGCCTGTACCTGAGCCACCGCCCATACCTGCTGTGATAAAGAGCATTTTGGTATGATGGCTCAACAGTTCTCTGATTTCCTCTTTGCTTTCTACGGCAGCTTCGCGCCCTACCTCGGGGTTTGCCCCTGCGCCTAGCCCTTCGGTGAGGGCAGAGCCTATTTGAAGTTTGGCAGGTACTACGCTAAGGTTGAGTGCTTGCACATCAGTATTGCAAACAATGAACTCTACGTCTTTGATACCTTTGTTATACATATAATTGACGGCATTGCTTCCGCCTCCTCCTACGCCTATTACCTTAATGATAGAGTTAGGATTACCGATTACATTGAAGTCGTACTTTTTTTCTTCCATATTGCCTTACCCTAGGGTTGGTTTTAGGTTAATGATACAAATTTTAGTTAATAATTATTGTCTTTGCTGTCAAAGTCATCGATGAGCAGCCCCTTGGTACGTTCTATGATTTTGCGGAAGAAGTTATCTCCTCCTGATGCCTTTTCAGTCTTTAAGGTTTTTACTTGTGTTTGTGCTTGTAAGTAACGCTCATGTCTATCGTCTAAAGCCCTGAACCCCGCCAACACAAGCCCTACTGTGGTAGCATACATAGGGTTTTTTGCTACTTCTACTTTGGTTTTGCCTAAGTACTCATTAGGGTGTCCTATGCGGGTATCCATTTGGGTCATGTATTGGAATAGTTTTTGGCAAAACTTGAGCTGCGAGCCTCCTCCTGTAATCACTAGCCCCCCTACCAACTTATTGACGTAGCCCGACTTGATGAGTTCGTTGTGTACCAATTCTATGATTTCTTGCATACGTGCCTCTATAATGTGTGCCAGATTACGAAGGGAGATTTCCCTTGCAGGCCTGTCGCGTAGCCCTGGAATAGATACAAACTCATTCTCGTTGGCTTCTTCGGCAATAGCACGCCCAAACTTTACTTTGAGCCGCTCGGCTTGCTGCTCCATGATGCGGCATCCTTCTTTTATATCAGAAGTGATAATATGCCCTCCAAAGGGGATAACTGCCGTATGGCGAATAATATTCTCATAAAAAACAGCTACATCAGTAGTGCCTCCACCAATATCTACAAGGGCAATCCCTGCTTGGCGTTCTTCTTCGGTGAGTACAGCCATGCTTGAAGCAATAGGTTCTAAGATAAGGTTTTCTATCTCAAGCCCTGTACGTTCTACACAACGCTGAATATTTTTGATGGCACTGGTTTGGGCAGTGATGATGTTAAAATCAGCCTCGAGCCTTACCCCCGACATGCCTACGGGCTCTTTGATACCCGTTTCAAAATCAACGGTGTAGTCTTGTGGCATTACGTGTATGATTTCGTTGCCAGGGGGGGTTACAGTGCGGTACATCTCATTGGTGAGTCGGTTTACATCATCAATGGTGATTTCGTTGTCTGTATTTCGGTGAATACTACCACGCTGTGTGATGCTTTTGATGTGCTGCCCTGCAATGCCTACATTTACTACCCTGATGTCTATGCCAGAGGTTTTTTCGGCTTCTTCTATGGCAGCCGCAATGGCGGCCACGGTCTTGTCTATATTGGTAACAACCCCTCTGATGACTCCATTTGATTCTGCTTTACCCATTCCGAGTATTTCTACCTTTCCATATTGATCCTTGCGTCCTACGAGAGCACATATTTTTGTGCTACCGATGTCGAGACCTACTACAATTTTTTCGCGTTGCATAGTATTTAGGATTTATTGAGCTAATTTTTATTTATTTAGTTTGGTTTATTTTTGGGCTTTTGTTAGGCTAATATTGTCTATTTGTTTGCACAAAGATTAGGCTAATTTAGTCATTTTCAGTATTTTGTAAAGTAATCTCTAAATTTAAGAAGTCTTTTTATTATTCACAAACAATTTGCTTGCTATATTTCACATTTATTTTTTTGTAGGCTTTCCAGCCCTTTATAGGCAGTATTTCGTGGTAAAATATTTTTATTTTTTTTAATTTCTCTGTTATGTCGCGACATTTTCCAAACTCAATGGTTTGATTGCCTATCTGAGGGTACATCACTATCTCATTGCGTTGATTGAGATGAATGTGAGCAATTTGCGCTTTAAAAAAATCATCTTGATAAATCATTTTGATAAGTTCTAGCAATGCTCTGTCTTCTTTTGCAAAATTGGGTAATGCTTGCGTCTTTTCACGCGTTACTAAGAGCGTTCTTGCTGTAAACTTATCAGAAGTAGGCATAATTTTGCCAAGGCTATCTATGTAAAAATCAGGTTTTCCCTGCCTGATAAAGCGCGCTACAGGCCGAGAGAGACTTACATCAACAAACAAATCACCTTTCAGATTTCTGGCAATCTCGCATTTATCTACAAACAAGTTAGCACGTATGCGTGCTTCTATTGCCTTGATAGAAAGTTCTCTATAAGTAGCTTTTTTTAGTTTTTCTTCTTCTCCCTGCGCAATCAATGTTTTGATACCAAGACTGTCCAAAAAATAGTTGTCTGCTTGGTTGGCAATCTTGATGTATAGCTTTCCTATGGGCTGGCTGCGGTGTCTTGCTTCTACAAAAGCAATCAGTACTAGCAGACCTACCAATCCAAGAAATATTTTTACACTATTTTTGAGTCGCATAGATGTATCTAAAAAATGGTTGTCTAACAATTTTTGTGAAAATCTGTAGCAGCGGACTTCCTCCAGTCCGCTGGCACTTATGTTCTAAACAGTATTTAGCTCATCTTATCGCACACAGTCACAAAAATTGTCAAAGAATCAAAAAATTATGTTAGTTTGTGATGGCCTCTGCAATGGCTTGGGTCATCTGCCCTATGTCGCCTGCGCCAATGCTTAAAAGCACTTCAATTTCTTGTTTTTTTTGAGTTAGCAATTCAATTAATTGTGATTTAGGGCATATTTCTTTATTTTTAATTTTCACTTTTTCAAGAATGAGGTTTGCGCTTACTCCCTCAATGGGCTGCTCTCTTGCAGGATAAATCTCCAATAAGATAAGTTCCTTGGCTTGGCTTAGGCTTTCTGCAAACTCTTCTGCAAAATCCTGAGTTCTACTGTATAAATGCGGCTGAAAAATTGCCGTTATTTTTTGAGTAGGATACATCTTTTTGACTGAATAGAGCAATGCTTCTACCTCTTTGGGGTGATGCGCATAATCATCTATGTAAATCAGTCTTGGTGTATTAATGATGTATTCAAATCGCCTTTTTACTCCTTTAAAACTCGCAATTGCTTTAGTTATTTCATTTTCAGAGATTTGCAAATTACGTGCTACAGCAATGGCGGCTACTGCATTTTCTACATTATGATAGCCTGGAATACCTAATCTTAGATTAGTTATATTTTCTGTATTGCTGTGCCAATTGAATACAAAATATCCTTCTTCATAATTTATTTTATCTGCATAGTAGTCAGTAACATTTTGGGTGTCATAATTTTCAAAATAAACATTGGCATTAACTGAATTTTTATCTAAATTTATTCCTTTTTTGGCAAATAACCTACCTTTGGGCTTGATTTTTTTTGTAAACTCCTCAAAAGTTACTTCTAAGTGTTTTTTGTCGCCATAAATCTCCAGATGGTCTTCATCTATTGCCGTAACTATCGCAATATCAGGATGTAAGTACAAGAAAGATTTATCGTACTCATCGGCTTCGGCGAGCATAACCATTTCTTTTTCAGGCACTTGCTTATTGAGGAGGTTCTGGTCATAGCCTTGCATAATTCCGCCTAAAAATGCTGTAAAAGGAATATTAGAATTATACAATATATGTGCTATCATAGCACTGGTAGTAGTTTTGCCATGGGTGCCAGCTACGGCTATCGTGAAGTAGTCTTTAGTCAGCCAGCCAAGCACCTCAGCACGCTTCTTGACAAGGTAATTATTAGATAAAAAATAACCAAACTCTTGATGATCTTTGGGAATGGCAGGGGTATAAATGACCAGAATTTCCTCAACAAAAGCTACCTCAAAATCAGGTGGAATCAAGGCTGGACGGTCTTCATAATGAATTTTGATACCCTCAGTTTCCAATTGCTTTGTGAGAGAGGTGGATGTGAGGTCATAGCCAGCTACTTGGTAGCTATGGGTATTGAACCAGCGTGCCAAGGCACTCATGCCAATACCTCCAATGCCTATTAGATATACTTTTTTGATTTGCTCGAGCATAATTTATTAGGTAAAATATGGAGCAAAACTAAACAAAATTTATCGAAAATTACTTTTAGTCCGATTGCTTATGCTCAAAATATCTGTGGCTAAGTAGCTGATTCTTAAAGCAATCTGCCTACCAACCAAGCCAATATACCAAAACGCAGTGTCCAAGCAAGGGTACGTAGCCAATTCATACCCACAAGTTGCTCAATAATACCTGCATCAAAGCTTTGCTCTAGGCGGTTGTGTAGCGGAATAGCCCAGAAGAAAGTACTTGCCCACAGCAATAGCACCAAGCCAAACAAAAATACATTGAGCCATAATCCAAGTAAAGCACTGGGATTATTCATCAGTAAAACGCCAGCAAGGGAAAGCTCAAGCACCATAGGCAATGCCACAATGAGCGTAATGCGGCTGGTGTGAAAATGGTGAAAAGCCAAAAAATCTTCGGGGCTAAACTTTGCAAAGCTAGGGTAATGCACCACTTGAATAGTCCAAATCAAGCCTGTGAGATAACCTGTGATGATTAAATTACCCAGTAAGAGCCACTTTGTATTGAGTTCTATCATTTTTTTTGAGCGAAAAGCAGTAGTGTTTGAAGTACCAGTATTTATGCTGCAAATAAAATCTTTGTATGGCTGAATTGTTTAGCACTTTCTTGACACCTCAAAACTGAAAATAAATAAATGGCTGTACGTTTTCACTTTGTATTTGTAGCATAAGTTGAATGATGAGTATCAGCGCAATGGCTTTGGCAGGCACTGGAAGCGTGCCGAAGTAGTTCTCGAGTTGGGTTTTGTCTTTTTCGGAGGTGAAATGCAGTGCATAGCCTACCACAAGTACTAGCATCAGTAAGCCTCTTGTCTGTAAAAAAGGCACGAGGTATGCCCAGTCAAAATCAAATACAATTTTATTGATGGAAAGCGAAGCCACCGCAAAGCTATCTGCACGAAAGAATATCCAGAGAAAAGCTACGAAATGAAAAGTAAGCAGCCAGCCCAGCGGTGTGAGCAAAGCCCTGTTCCACTCCATTTCGCGGGCAGTTTCGCTAAAAATCTTATGCACAATTAGCCCCAAACCGTGCATACCGCCCCAAAAAACAAACTTCCAATCTGCCCCGTGCCAAAAACCCCCAATCAGCATGGTAAGCATTAAAAAAAGGTACTGTTTCTCCACACCGTGTCGGTTGCCTCCTAGTGGAATGTAAATGTAATCGCGAAGCCAAGTAGAAAGGCTGATGTGCCACCTGCGCCAAAACTCGGTGATGTCTTTGGCATTGTAGGGGCTTCTGAAGTTTTCGGGAAGGCGGAAGCCGAGAATAAGTGCCAAGCCGATTGCCATATCCGAGTAGCCCGAAAAATCACAATAAATCTGCAAAGTATAAGCATACATCGCCATGAGGTTTTCAAAGCCTGAGTAGCCACTAGGGTTTTGATAGATGATGTCGGCATATTGGGCGAGATAGTCGGCGATGATGGCTTTTTTGACCAAGCCCTTCATTACCATGTACAATCCGCTGCCCATATCTGCCCGTTCAAATACAATTTTTTGATGAATTTGTGGCAAGAAATCTTTTGCCCTCACAATAGGACCTGCCACGAGTTGGGGGAAGAAACTCAAATAAAATCCAAAATCTAGTAGGTTTTCACAAGGTTTGATGCGTTCTTTATGCACATCTACCAAGTAACTCACCGTCTGAAAGGTATAAAAAGAAATGCCAATGGGCAAGAAAATATCCAACCTTTCAAAATCGGTACTGAATAGATACGTCAGGTTACTGAGCAAAAAATTAGTATATTTGAAATACATCAAAAAGCCCACATTGAGCACAATGCCAAGGGCTACAGTCCAAGTTCGTAGCTTAGAAGGGGTAATTTTTGGGATTTGCTTGCCTAGATAGTAGTTAAGCAAGATACACAAAGCCAGGTTGAGTACAAAAACGCCACTTGATTTGTAATAGAAATACAAGCTAAATGCCAGCATATAGGCTACCCTTGCACGGGTGTGTTGATAAAGCAAGGCGTAAAAACTGGTAAAGAGAATAAAAAGCACTAAAAATACACCACTGTTGAAAAGCATAGGTGCTTTGGGCTGATAAACAAGTGCCTCAAATATATTTTGCCAGATAAAATCCATGTATAATTTCAAAAAAAATTAGTTTTGAGGGCTAATAGCAAGCGTATCTGCCTTGGGCATTGTGGGCTTGGCAAAGCGTATTTTGTGGTCGCTTTCTTGCTCAATCCACATCGCAAGGGTATCTGCCCACGCAAAATAACCTTGGTAGGTAGGGTGAATCCTGTCGCCTGCACGAGGGAGGCTGAGGTCTTTGGAGGAGAAATACCGCCCTTTGCCGAGTGTATTGGCTATGAGGTCAGTAAGTCCATTGTCTTTTTTCCAATTGGGAGGGCCTATCCAAATGATTTTTGTATTGCCTACTTGTTTGAGTATGTTTTCTAAGTATTTTTGGTATGCTTCTAGGCCCGTGGTCATGAGTTCATTTGCCCCCAAGCAAATCATTATATAGCTAGGCTTTACCTCTTCAATGGCTTTTCGCAAACGCCCCGTGCTGTCTGAACCCACCCAAGAGATAATCGTGGCACTTTGCTTAGCAAGGGTAGTGAGTTGATGTTGGTTGAAATCTGCATATTTCTTCAAAGGAATTTCCAAACCCTGTGCCATAGAATCACCAATAAAAAGAATATGTTGGGGTTTTTGGTTGATGAACTGACTCGAGTCTAAGGTGGTAGTAAGCATTTCAGCCGCCAGAGAGTCTTTTTGCTTTGCTAGGTAGCTTTCCATTTCTTCAAGGCTCTGAGGGCGAGGGGTATCTTCAGAGGTAGTGTTCCAAAGTGAAAAAACCAATAAGGCAGTTAATACAGCAAATCCTAGTACAATCCAGCGTGCGAGTGTATGATTATCTTGCATATTCTAAGGTAATATCTCTGTTCTTGGAGCAAAGGTAAGAATTTTGTTTTTGCTAAAGCAATATTCTGTCGCAGATTAGCGCAATTTTATTTTTGATTTGGTATTGACTCGTGTCGCACAAGTCGAGGTAAAAGTATTGGATTTATGTAAAAGTATCTCAAAAAAAATGATTGTTTGACAATTTTGTCATAAGTCTGTAGCAGCGGGTTTCAGCCTGCCGTCCTAGCCACTCAAACAGAATAAAGTCTGTTTTACAATGCTTTTCCTACAAAAATTGTCATAGAACCAAAATAATGTGCTGGAACGTGTTTAATTCCCACTCCATAGCCCATAGGTTGCAACCTATGGGCTATGGAGTGGACAAAGTACTTCTAAATCAAGATAATATTTGGTACTATTTGACTTTTTATACAAGCTAAGGAAAGTGTAAAATATGAGTTGTGAAATATGATTTTTAATATTTTCATTATCAAAGACTTAACAAGTAAAAGTGTCAAAATTATTTTTTGCATTTTACTAAAGCAAACCCCCAAAACCCTTATGCAATCGCCAGTTGCCTCAGGTCTTGGGCAATCTGTTTGACAATGCCTCTTTCTTCGGGATTATAAATCCAGTTGTTGTCAAACTTATGTACAATCTCAGGATTTGCTTGCTTAGAGATGGTAAGGCTATGAAACTTGGTATCTTTTTCTTGCTGTCGGCGCATTTTCTTTACTACTTCGTCTCTTATCTCAAACATCACAAAATCAGATACCATCAGTACATCAGCATCTTTATAGTCGTTGGTTTCTAGCATATTGATAGTGGCCATCATGGCAGGCGTTACATCAGTGCCACCGTGAAAAGACATTGACAAAAATTTAACTACCTCGTCCATAGAGTTGGCAAGGTCAAGCAAATTAATGGTTTTGATACCCACCGAAAAGGAGATAAGAAAGCACTTACGCTGCTCGCGCGAAGCCATTTTTAAGATAGCAAAGCAAAGTATCTTGGCAATCTGCTCGGGTAAGCCTTCCATAGAACCGCTTGTATCTACACAAATGATAAAAGGACCTTTTTCTTTTCGTCTTTCTCTTTGCTGTGTGTAGTAATTTACTTTATTGCTCGTAACAAGGCTTCGCCCTTGCTCTCTAAAGGTAAGAAGGCTGTGGTCAGCCAGTTTTTTATAAAACACAGACTCTGTTTCGGGATAACCCAAAAGGCTAACCTCTGAGGGCAGCACTTTGGGCAGGTGATTACTTTCGTGAATACCTCCAATTTCTGATTTGAGGGTAGGGTCATCTATCCAAGTTTTTTTGGTGATGACCTCGGCATAGGTCTCCTCTTCAAGTTCGGTTTCGGCTTCGCGTAGCCTGCCCAGTAGGTCAGCAAGTTGTTGGATTGCCTCTTCTCTTTGCAGGATTTCGGCATATTTCTGTAATATATTAAAACTTGCCTCTTGCCAAAGCCCGCGCGACATATCCCAGTACCTCCCCACCTCTGCCTGAAAAGGGGTGATGATGTTGAGTAGTTTAATAAATTCTTCTACCTTGGCATAGAGCAATTCACAAAATCTTTCACGCTGATTATCAATGTTTTCTAGTTCGTAAGCAAGCCTTTTGGCAGTGAGCAGTGATTGCCAATGGTTGAGCAAATCTTCTATCAGAATATCCAATCGCTTAAGCTCGGTTTCATATTTTATAGTACCGTTTTTGGGGTCGCGCTCAAGCGTAAAGGCATCTATGGGTTGGGTGAGTTGCTCAAATTTTTGCTCGTAGAAGCGTGTATCTATTTCATCAGGTGTATAAATATCTCTGAGGTAGTTGGTGAGTTTGTACCAATGCCGCACCCACATAAAAGTAGGACGTGTATGCCAACGCTCTAGTTCTTTTTGTTCTTCTTCGTAGGGGTTTTCGGCTTTGGTTTTTTCTAAGGCTTGCCGCATCCATTTGAGGGTATCTTTCATAATCTCACGCTTTAGGTTGTCGTTTTGGCGTGAGGCTTCTACTACTTGTTCATTGGCAAAAATTTTATCCAGGGCAGCTTGCAAGTATTCAAACTCAGGGCTTTCTCGCTCAAGGGCAAGTAGTTTTTGTGGACTAGGGTGAAATTTTTGATGGATATATTTTACAATGTATTCTCGTGTGGGGCGGTCAAAGATGTTTCCAAACTGGATAAATTGTTCAAATTCGTTTTCTAGTTGCATTAGATTTTATAAGGTATTTTTAGGCTTTTCTTTACAATACCTCGATAACTGTTTTGAGGCAAAATTGTCTAAACCAATGCCCATAAAAAAAGTAGAAAGTAATCTACTCTCTACTTTTTGAAATCTAAAAACCACTTAAAAAACAAATATATTTTAAGATAAGCTATCTTTCAATGCAATCGTTTGATAAATATACGTTTTTTTTATGGGAATATTCATATATTCAGTTTTATAGCTGTTAATATCAAGTTAATAGAAATCTAAAAGTAGTTTATCCGACATCGGCATCAATATTAAATTCAATTGTTGAGGGGCTTCAGACCATTTGATGCGGCATCTGTCTTGAAAATCTCACAAATCGTTTTAATCTTGCTGGAATTACCTTATTTTTACAGATTAAAAATCAAAATCAAATTTTTTGAAAAGCTATATGCAAAATACTGACGCATTTCTGAAGCAAAAAGATACCATAGTAGCCCTCTCTACTCCACCTGGCACAGGGGCACTGGGCTTGATTCGCCTTTCAGGTGAGAAAGCCATTGAAATCAGCCAAAGCATTTTCAGCAAAAACATTCTTCAAGCCAAAGCCAATACAGTTCATTTTGGAATGATTTTAGGAAAAGAAAAAGAAGTCATAGATGAAGTAGTACTCACCATTTTCAAAGCTCCTCGCTCTTTCACCAAAGAAAACACCGTAGAAATCTCTTGTCATGGCTCAGGCTACATCTTGCAACAAGTCTTACAACTCCTTTTAGAAAATGGTGCAAGGCTAGCGCAAGCAGGCGAATTTACGCAACGCGCTTACATGAACGGACAAATGGACTTGGCACAAGCCGAAGCCATTGCCGACTTGATAGCCTCTGAGTCTAAGGCGGCTCATCAAATCGCTATGCAACAGATGCGTGGGGGCTTTTCCAATAAAATCAAAGCACTAAGGGAAAATTTTATCCGATTGGCTGCCCTCTTAGAGTTAGAATTGGATTTTGGCGAAGAAGATGTAGAGTTTGCAGACCGCACCGAACTCAAAGCACAAGTGCAGCTGCTCAAAACAGCACTCCAACAAATGATTGACTCTTTTGCCTTGGGCAATGCTATTAAAAATGGCGTACCCGTAGCCATCATAGGCAAGCCCAATGCAGGCAAATCTACCCTGCTCAATGCCCTGCTCGAGGAAGAAAAAGCCCTCGTTTCTAATATCCCTGGCACCACACGCGATAGCATAGAAGATGAAAAAATCATTCAAGGCATTAGGTTTAGATTCATTGATACCGCAGGGCTGAGAGAAACTGACGACCTCGTAGAGCAGATGGGTGTAGCACGCACGCTTTCCAAAATGCAAACTGCACAGATTATTCTCTATCTTTTTGATGCTAACACCGAGCAGCAGGCAGAAGTAATTGCACAAGCAAAAAATTTTCAGACCAGTTACCCCGAAGCCCAGCTGATAGTAGTAGCCAACAAGCTAGACCTTTTTGCCAGGTATGATTTGTTTTTTCCTACTGATTTAAAAGTATATGCCATTTCTGCCCAAGAAAAACAAGGCCTAGACACACTCACCGAAGCCCTCTACCAATCGGTAGCACAGCAGCAAATCTCTGATGTGATAGTAAGCAACCTCCGCCACTACGAAAGCCTCAAAAATGCCCTACAATCACTTGAGCAGGTAAACGAAAGTCTCGAGCTTGGCATTTCTACAGAACTCATCGCCAGCGACATCCGTGAAGCCAACTATCACCTTGGCGAAATTACAGGCGAAATTACACATGATGATTTATTAGAGCATATTTTTAGTAAGTTTTGTATTGGAAAGTAACTACTAAAAACAATTACAAACATCTACAAGCAAAACTAGCTTTAAGCCCTTTAAAAGGGCTTTTTTTATTTTACACTTTCAGATAGAGTTTGTATCTTTGGCGATATTTATCATAAATTTGTACCTTTTTTGTATCTTTTTTTGAAAAATAGTTTTTTTATAACTTTTCAATGCTTATTATTGCAACATAAAATAACTTTTAAATACATCTCATAATGAGCAGCAATATAAGGGTGCAAAAGATATGTGAATATTGCAGTCAGGAATTTGAGGCAAGAACTACGGTAACAAAGTACTGCTCAGACACTTGCAGCAAGAGGGCATACAAAGAACGGATAAGAGAGGAGAAGATAGAAAAATCAAATAATGAAACAGAAGTCAAACAAAAAGGGATAGACATAGATGAACTGAAAGCACTGGCAGAAAAAGAGTTTTTGACTATGAGTGAAGTATCTACGCTTTTATCTGTTCACAGAACTACCATTTGGAGAATGATAAAAGAAGGCAAACTCAATGCTGCTAAGATTGGCAGTAGGGTCATCATCAAGCGAACGGACATAGATAAACTATTTGAAAAATAATGATTCACAAAAAAAGCTCTACCTTCCTTAGCGACCAAACTATCAAGGTAGAGCAACAACTTTAAAATTAAAATTTCAAAATCAATGGCAAAGTTAAGAAAAAATCCAATTATTCAGTTAATTGAGCAAAAAAATACTCAAGCCAAAGTAGCCAATGCTCAAAATCGCTTCCGATTTAAACCTTTCTTTGAAAAGTATGCAGGGCTAAACACTACTGCAAGAGTGCTACAAGTACTCTTGCCCCTCATCAGTATCAGTACAGGCATAGTTTTTTTGAGGCTAGTGCTTCAAAACATTGTTCCTCACGTTTACCTTGCCTACATCTTTGCAGCAGCTCTCATTGGTTTGCTTGAGTTTTCAAAAAGCTATCTCCTCAATATCGCTTTTACTGATTTTTACGCTGGGTTGAGGGGCTATGTAGAACTACTTATCGCTTCAGCACTCATTTTTGCAAGTGCTTATACTTCGCTGAATGGCATCAAAGAAATTCATCAGCATTTTGATAAAAGCCTTCTCAATTTATCTGAAATCCAAGCTACCCAAAAAGATAGTCTAGTCAAGTATTTTGACAATCAGATTCAATCTGTCAAGAACGATTTAACAGCATTTAGGGCTGCGGTCAGTTGGCAAGGAAAAATCAATATGTTCAATGAAGCCAATGCCACTACCATCAAAAATTATTCTAATCAAATTACCTTGTTACAGAGTGAAAAAAGCAAAGCACTTGGGCAACTAACCGCATTACATCAAGCGCAAACTCAGACAACTGCCAATGCCGCAGGGTTCAATCTATGGGTGGTTATTTGCGTGATTGCGCTCATTGAATTGTGTATATTGATTGCCAATTGGTTTATCATTTTTTATGATTACCAAACAGCAAAGCAAGCCGAAACACTGAAAGCTGGACAAAACGACCTACTGATTAGTGGTGATACTTTTGCTCAAATGGTTGGAAATTTTCTCACTACTACTGGACTAGGTGAACCAATACCCCAACATCTTGGGCAAAAATCATTTACAATTGGTTTTCAGAGGAATAATAACACTATCAATACAGATGAACAAAAAGCAACTAAAACCCCTCAAAAGCCTAGTATTGATACGAGTATTGATATTCCTATCAATACTGAGAGTGAATCAACCATAGATACCAAGATAAATTTGAAGGATAGGCTATTTTTGGAAGCCTATGCAAATGTTGTTGATGATTTGCAGGCTGGCAAAAGTTATGGACAGATTCTCAAAAAAGAATACATTGTAACAGACCTACGCACCAACACACAAGTCAAAAAACGCATCTCCAAGACAACACTGCAAAACATAAATAGAGTACTGAACAATCTTTAATTTGATTAACATCTTGAGAATATGGAAATAAAAGTAACACTAAGAGAGAAAAGTATCAATAAGGGACGTAAAAGTCTATACTTGGACTTTTACCCTCCAATACAAAAGAAAGGTAGTGAGGAACTCACACGGAGGGAGTTTTTGAAAATACATATCTACGAAAAACCAAAGTCCACCTCAGAAAAAGAACACAATAAGAAACAGCTCAGTATAGCCAATAGAATCAGGCAAGAAAGAGAAAATGAACTCAATAAAGCCGAAATATATTCGGCTTTGGAGCAGGAATATATCAAAATCAAACAACGAGGAGAGCGTTGCTTTGTAGCTTATTTTCGGGAGTTGGCTGGTAAACGTAAATCTTCTAACTACGACAACTGGGTATCAGCTTTAAAGCATCTCGAGAAATTCACAGGAGGGGATTTAAGGTTTGCAGACCTTTCAGAAGAAAAACTACTTCAATTAAAGGAGTATTTACTACTAAATGCTGTCAGTCATAAAGACAAAAAAAGTTCACTTGCACAAAACTCAGCCCTTTCCTATTTTAATAAAGTGAAGGCTGCCTTGAAGCAAGCATATAAAGATGGCATACTTCAGACAGACCTCAACGCAAAAGTGGCTTCTATCAAAGAAGCAGAAACACGGCGTGAGTTTTTGACCATTGAAGAACTAAATAAACTTATCAAAATTCCTTGTCGTGATGAAATTCTTAAAAAAGCAGCCTTATTTTCAGCACTCACAGGGCTTAGATTTTCAGATATTCAAAAAATGACTTGGGGAGAAGTAAGATATAGTGCCAATGAAGGCTACTCAATACACTTTAAGCAGAAAAAGACACAGGGAGTAGAGGTAATGCCCATCAATGAACAAGCATACGCACTACTGGGCGAACCCAGACAAGCAAATGATAAAGTGTTTGAAGGACTTATCTATTCTGCCTATAAGAACAAACACCTCAAAGAATGGATACAACAAGCAGGGATTACCAAGAAAATAACTTTTCACTGTTTTAGACATACATTTGCCACACTCCAAATTGAGAAGGGAACAGATATTTACACCGTGTCCAAAATGCTCGGACATAGGGACTTAAAGACAACGCAGATTTATACCAAGGTGGTGGATAAACTCAAACGTGAAGCCTCAGATAAAATCAAACTAGACTTTTAATACACTACTAAATTCAATGAACATGAACGAACATTTAACACCATTTGAACCAAAAACAAGTATTGAGGAGTACCTCAAAGATGATTTCTACAAAGAGATTTATGCTGAAATCAGCAACGATAGCAGTGATGAACTCTTAGAGCCATTAGAGTATCTTAATCTTTTAGCCCAACACATAGAGCTATCTGGTCAAGTAGAGGTATTTGATGTCATCAAGCATCTACAAGCACTTAATCTAAAAGATTACCAGCTTTATTTACTTTACACGCATCTAATCAGCTACCAAAATCATATTAATCAGGCAATTAGTGGAATCACACCTCAAACTACTTCCACCTACATCAACATCTTATCACAATATGCTAGTAAGCTGAAAGAGAAGATAGAGAGTGAAAAAAAATCAAGTGCAGCCATTAAATTGAAGGTGTCTTCTAAGAAAGGAAGTAAGACGGATTTAATCCGAATCTTAGACGCTATCTACGAACTACGATTAATTATGAATCAGGATAATACATTACCCAGCAAAATAGAGTTCTTTAATGCCATTGGAGGGCTATTGGGTGAAGATTTTTCAAATTATCACTCAAACTTATCACAAGCTTATAAAAACCAAGCCTTAGAAACAAACCTTACTATTTTTAACAAAATGAACGAATACGCCAAGAAAAAGCAATATGATGGCAAAAAATAGCCCAAATGATATTGACCTTATATGACCTAATAACCACTTAAAAGCATCAGGTCTTAACTTTGGAAAAAATATAAAATTAAACCAAAGAAAACCATGATAATTATTCAGATGACTATTGATGAACTTGATGCTACCATTGCAAGTGCAGTGAGAAAAGCATTGAAAGAAGTACATTACCCAACAGACAGTAAACACGAATCTGTAGAAGAATTTATTGATGTAGAACAAGCAAGTAAATTGCTCAATCTCTCAAAGCAGACTATCTACACAAAGAGTTCTAAACGAGAAATTCCAGCTATGAAAAGAGGGAAAAGGCTTTATTTTTCCAAATCGGAATTGATGCAATACATCAAAGAAGGTAAAAGACTCACCAATGAAGACATAGAAGCTGAAGCGGTCAAATACCTACAAAAAACTAGAAAATAAAGGATACACAAACTAAAATAACATAAAAAAAGCCCAAAAAGAGCTGTAACTCTTTTTGAGCAAATTATTTGGTCTAATCTGTTCCACTCGACCTCCGCAAAGATACTCATCTTTAGTGTCTTTGCAAAGGGTCATAAACAAAAAAACTATGACGATACAACCGTCAAATAACCCTAAAAAACCCGAAGTCAATCAGCGCATTGACCTTCGTGAGATAGCAGAAAAGCTAGAAATAGACTTTGGACAGGCTATTTTTAATAAACTGACCCATACAGAGAATAAGCATAAAAAATCCACTCGGCTCTTTGATGCTACCAAAAACACCTCAGAGGTCTATTACCTAGATGAAAAAGGCAAAGCCTTCATCAAAAACTACAACAGTGGAGAGGCGTATTACTCTCTGACTGCCTATCAAAGAGCCACAAGCAAGGATTGGCGAACCGCAGTCATAGAACTAGGCAAGGAATACAACCTGATACCCTTAGAGTATGATACTACTCCCAAGCCAAGCTGGGCGTATAAACCCAAAGTAGTCATCACCGAAAAGGAACAAAACAGAGGCTTATGGTTGCTCACTAATCCCATTTTAAAGCCCTTAGAAGGAGAACACTTAGAGTTTTGGACAGAACTAGGCATCACAGAGCCATATCTTGAGAAAGCCCATATTCAGACCTTAGTAAGTTTTGATTTAGTCAATACCTGCACAAGTGAAAGCAAGCCCATCAAGCCCTTATTTGCTTTTGCTTATGATTTAGATGATGGTATTTACAAGATGTATCAGCCCAAAGAACAGCAATACAAATGGAGCTGGATATATACAAATCCCGAAAACAAAAGCCATAAAAGTCTGCCCTATTGGTATGATGAAATCGTATTTACACCTGAAAAGAAAGACGTGGTCTTTATCGTGGAGGGGCTAAAAGATTGTTTAGTACTCAATGCCCATTTCAATCAATATGGTATATATGCGATTGGTTTAGATAGTGCAGGGCAAACACTAGACCCAGAACACTTAGATAGTTTAAAGCAGTGCTGCAAAGAACTCATCTTATGCCTTGATAACGACCAAACAGGCATTGAGCAGAACCAAAAGAAAAGTCTTGAATTGGGCTTGCCTTATTTGCCTTATACTGTACCCAAAGAAATAGCCAAAGACTTTGCAGACCTTGTTTTGAAGGTAGAACATACACAAATACTGGCTTGGCTGCAAAATGGGCAAAGGATTCTTGCACAACAATCTACTGCCACACCTCCCAAAAATGAGGCAGCTCACAGCTCAACAAGCACAGAGCAGGCAGGGAGTAGCAAGAAAAATAATAGAAACACTAAAAGTAAGCATCAAAACCTTTGCACAGAGAATTTTGAAGATGCTGAACTACTTGATGAGATAATTGCCCTCATTAGTAGCAAAGATGCCAAAGAGTTAGATGTACTCTTGAAGCAACTCAACAAAGAAAAGCCTATTAACATTGCTGAAAGCTATCTAACAAAAAGTTATGCTATCCGAAACAACATCATAGCCAATAGATTTGAATATAGTAAACTACCCGAAGGTGATTTCAGGGAGCTAAACCCTGATGAAATCAACCGAGAGTTCCAGAAGAAAAATATTAAGTTTTCGCTAGGAGCTATCAAATCACTGCTCAAATCTGATTTTGTGCCTGAATACAATCATTTCATAGACTATTTCAAAGGTTTACCTGAGTGGAAGGAAGGCGACAAAGACCACATCACAACACTTGCCAAGCACATTAAGACCAGCAACGACAAACGGTTTTTATACCATTTAAAAAAATTCTTAGTGCGAGCCGTAGCCTGTGCCATTGATACTGAGGTGGTCAATAAACAGTGCTTGGTTTTGGTATCCCCCCAGCAAAACAATGGAAAATCTACCTTTTGTAGATTCTTAGTACCTCCAAAGTTGAGTGAGTATATCGCTGAAAACATAGGCACAGACAAGGATAGCTTAATTGCCCTCTGTCAAAACCTCTTTATAAACCTAGATGAACTAAGTACCCTCAACAAAACCGAAATCAATGCCCTCAAAAGCGTATTTTCCAAAGATGTAGTAAAGGTACGAAAGCCCTATGATGCCAATCCTAGTATGGCTTATCGTGTTGCTTCATTCATTGGAAGCACCAACAGAGATGAGTTTCTGAGTGATGAAACAGGCTCAGTACGTTGGCTCTGCTTTGATGTGCATAGTATAGACTTTGAATATTCAAAGCTGGATATTGATTTAGTCTATGCACAAGCCTACGCACTCTATAAAAATGGCTTTGAGTACCAGATGACGAAGCAAGATGTAGAGGAGAATGAAGAAGCCAATAAGAAGTATAAAATCATCACGGTTGAGAAGGAAATTCTAATGCAAACTTTCAGAGCAGTCTGTGAGAAAGAGTACAAAGCAAATAAAGGAAGTAATGGTTATGATGCACTTTCTATGACTGAAATTCTTGATGTCTTACAAGGAGAAAGAAAAGTTATACTTAATCCTTACAACCTCACTCAAGCCCTGAAAGATTTAGGATTTGTCCAAGGGTCTGTTCGTAAAGGAGGGGGAGAAGCATATAAAAAGTATTTATTCCAAAACATATCTAATTTAAGTACAAATGATGTAGAAGATAGCCAATAAAAAGGCTATCCTGAAAAATGGCATAAATAACCATTTTTTGTAAAATCTTTTAATTTGCTTACCACATTACCACAAATCTATAAAATAGGCTTTCAGAGCCTATAAACAAAGATTTTATGTGGTAATCAAGTTCATATTTTACTTACCACAAGGTTACCACATTACCACAAATAAGCCCTAAGACGCTATTAGATGTGGTAGGCAATCAAAAATGTGGTAACCACAAAAAAACAAGCTACCACAAAAAAAATACGATAGGAGTGAGTAGGCTGTGATTCTAGCCATTTGTGGTAATGTGGTAAGCAATTTCAAGAATTTTCTTTTAGATTGTTTTTTGGCTTATAAAAAGCCTTCTATTCATAGCAAGGAAGAAGTAACTTACTTGGAAGTGTGCAAGGAGATGGGATTTTATTGGTGATTTATTTTTGATGGTAAAACAGAAGGTTAGAAAGACAGGTATTTTCCATACTTGGAGAATCATAAAAACCTTCTCCACTCGTCTGGAAAAAAGGAAGGATAGCTGTCAGTAGTTTAATAAATTTACTTACTCAGCTTGTTTCATGTGTATCAAATAAAGTACAAAAGCATCAAAGAACTTCAACTCAAGGGATTGATATTCATTGAGTATCCAGATTCTGCCACCCCATTCATTAGCTTTAATTTCCTCAATGTCTTGCTCGGTCAATGTACTCTTTCCGTAATTATCTACACCAAAGAATCTTACGAGATAATCTAAGAGATAACCTAATTCATTTGTGATTGGTGAATCTTCCATCTTTGCCAAAGTACGAAAGCAGCCCAAGATGATTAATTGTGTATTCTCATCTCTAAGTATAGTGTCAAAGAAATTAAATATCTTCTGCTCACTTCTGTATAGCTCCCTCTGTGTGCCATCTTCAAATGTTTCTTGTGCATAAGGCTCTTTATTGGCACAAGTGATAAGGTATTTGAAAAAATCATCTAGGTTCGTAGCTTTGAAAAGCATACTTTCTAGTGTGTCTTTAAACTCATGAGGCAAGCATAGCTTTGTCTTGATATTATTTTTTTGATAGACTTGCTCTATTTTAGGCTTGGAGTGTTTTTTATCGTTGGTTACAAAAATATCACAAAGACTTGCATAGGCAGCGTGTGAGCCGTCATCTAGTATATTTTGGAATACATTTTTCTTTTTATGAGGTCTGACCTCTATCTTGTCTTGGCGAAAGCCAAACATATCTAGCTGCTGATATTCTTCTACTAGCTTATCAAACCAAGTATAATTTTTAGTTTGATGCTTCCTGTACTCACTATCTACACCAAGTAAGTCATTCATATTTTTCTCACCATTGGTTACTTTATGAATGAGCTTATCCATTTCCTGAAATGGATTTTTCAAATCATTCGCACCTGTGCCAAAGAGTTTATCAGGATTGTATTTTAGCCCTTGTTGCATCAATCGGCGAACCTTGGCATAGTCCTTAGTAGTATTCCAGTTTGTTAAGACCTTCCCAAAAGCATCAAAGAAACCGCCCATAGTTGGGTTATCCTTTAGAGTAGGAAGCAAAGTGTTCATCAACTCAGAAGCTTCGGGGTTATTTAAAGCATCTTCAAAATCTTTTCCAATAGGCATATTTTTAAAGCTATTACCCAACAGTTTCCACATTTTTGACAGCTCAGGCATAGCATTTGACATAGAGATTATCTCGTCTATCAACTTACTGCTTATATCTACGCTAGGCTCAGAAAGTGCTTGCTGAAAAATATCGTGAGGATTTCTGATACAAGGTTTCAATTCATCATTAAAGTAGTTACTGAAATAATGCCCTCTAGTAATTTCAAAAATATAGTCCAAGTCTTTCTGAATAAAAGCCGTATTTTGATTTGAGCCATCATAGCCTCGCATCAGGTCTGATATGTGTGAATAAGAGTAAAACACTAACACGTCATCTCTGTATTTCTCAATGGTATCTACTATTTCCTGAAAGATGCTTCCTTGCTCTTTCATTACGGTAAGTACATTTAGGTCAAAATATATGCGTATCATATTAGCTTAACTACTGATAAACTTTTTTAGCCGAGTACATTTTCTCAAATCCCCAAACCCTCGCTGCATATTGTGCGGACAATCATATTTTCGCTTTCTAGGCTTTTTTCCTGAAATTTTAAGATGCGTGTGGTATCTATGATGTATTGCAGCTCTGCAAGCAGTGAGCTATCAGGGACATTTCTTTTTTTGAGTTCTCGTAGGCGTTTTTGGGCAGAGCTAGGAATCTCTTTAGCAAAAACTTGGTGCATTTCTTCGGCTTTTTTCTGATGCTCCAGACTCATAAATAGGGTATAGCTTTGCTTTAATCGCTCATTAAAATATCTTTGCTCGGGTGTGATTTTAGTTTGTTCTTTTTCGCTTTGTCTTCTGTAAAGTTCCTGTTTAAAATGCTGATAGATGGGCTTTAGCCAAGCATTGTATTGGGTAGTATCTAAGGCAATGGGCTTGGGCAAATCGGGGCTGGCTTTGATAAGTTCCAATACTTCGGCTATGTTATCATTGAGGATTTCGCCATTATAGAAATACAGTTTTTGTAGGTTGCCTGATTGTAAGAAGGTAAACATACCTTTTTGGCTGCCTGTGGTGGCACACCGAACCCCGTCTTTGAGGGTAATGATGCGTTGGTATTCTTCGGGCTGCTGGTTTTGTAGATTTCTAAGTATCTGCTCTGCCTTGTCATAAATGGTATTGATGCTAGAGTCAGCATCTAAGATGCTTTCATCTCTCTCTGAATAGATAGCAAAAAGACTATTTTCGTTCAGGATTTCTTCATCACTTAGTATCTTGCTATCTGCCCCAAAGATGGCTTGTATCTGGTTGATGCGGTTTTGTACTCTTTCTTTCAAGGCAAGTTGTTTTTCTATGTGCGTATCGGGCAAGAAGTTAAAAACTTCTATGGTTTCTGCCGTTGAGCCTATTCTGTCCACACGCCCTATGCGCTGAATGAGCCTTACGGGATTCCAGTGAAAGTCATAATTGACTACAATGCGAGCATCTTGGAGGTTCTGCCCCTCCGAGAGTACATCAGTAGTGATGAGGTATTGAATCTCTTTTTCAGAAGAAATAGAGGCGTTTTTTTGAGATTTGGGCGAAAATCTACCAACGATATGGGCTTTTTCGTTTCTATTTTGGGCAGAAGAAATTTTCTGAATACTGCTATGGGGATAATGCGCCTTGAGTTGTTTCTCGAGGTAGTTTACGGTATCTGAAAACTCTGAAAATACGAGTACTTTTTCTTGGGGAAATTTTTTGATGACATTCTCAAGAAAGCATTTGAATTTGGTATCTTCTTTCTTGTTTTCATAAATATCTTTCACCAGTTCTAAGACCTGCTCCAGTACCTTTTTATCTTTCTCAATGGCTGCTTTGAGTTTTTCTCCCTCAAAATCTGCTATAGGGTATTCATTAAGTTTTTCTTTTTGTTTTTCGCTTTCGCTTTCGCTTTTTGCATCTATAAATTTGCTCAGAGTAAGGGCATCTCCAGTAAGGATAAAGCCTTTCTCAATAGAAGCCAATAGGTTTTCGTGGCGTTTAATGATACGCTCAATAGATTTGTAAAAAGCGGTTACGGAGCTTTCCAGACGCTTAAAAAGTAGGGTTTTGAGCAAGCCTCTCACCAGCTCGCCCAAGTTAGATAGACCGATGTATTCTTTTTTCTCTAATTGGTCTTTTTTGAGGAAGGCAGTCAAATCATAGATAAAATACTGATAAGCATCAGGCTTAAATTCTATATTGATTTTTTTGGCTTTGTATTTTTTATTTTCTTTTTTGGCTTTTTGCTTTCTTGCTTCTTCGGCTGCTCTTTGTCTGAGTTCTTCTTCGGAAGGTTTGGCAAAGAGCATATTGATAAGCTGCTCATAGATGGATTTTCCTTGCTTGCTATAAATCTCCTCTATGTTGTAGTTGAGGGTATTGAGCTTTCGTGTCGGGAATCTATGATTGGCTACCCACTCGGCATATTTAGGGTTTTTCTTGATGTCATTGCGAGTACGCCTGATGAGAAATTGCTGCAAGAGTTCGGCAATTTTTTCGGTATTGCTTTCGTGTTTTTTGAAGTATTCTCTGAGGTTATTGGGCGAAATATTGAGGTCTGTGATGTCGCTTTGATGGAAGAGTTTGATTTGGTAATAAATATCCCAAACGGAGTTATTCTGTGGGGTAGCCGTCAATAAGATTACTTTTTTGCCTTGTAAAAAGGGTTCTAGGGTTTGGTAACGTATCGTATCAGGGTTACGGAAGTTGTGCGATTCGTCTATCACTACTACGCCATAGCCTGCATATTCGGGGCTATCTGTGAAGGGATTTTCCTCGTTTTCGTCTAGTTTTAGTTCGGAGCTAGAGAGAATCTTGCAGCGCAAGTGATACTCATCTCTGTAATCTTCCCACATTTTTTTGAGCGAAGCAGGGCAAATGACCAATGTACCTTTCTGCTGCTGCGACCAATAGTAAGAGATAAGAGCAATGGCAATGAAGGACTTGCCCAAGCCTACTACATCAGAGATAAATACGCCATTTTGTGCGCTATTCGGGTTTTCCAGAATGTCTAAGGCTCGGTTGTAGGCATCTTTCTGAAAGGGATAAAGTTCGCTTTGGTCAAAAGAAGTGAGCAAGGTATGTTCTGTGATTTCTATGCGCTCTCTGACCAAGTTGTAGAGGGTCTTGATGTAAATGTCATAAGGGCTTACTTCTTTTTTGAACCACGAGCTTTTGACTACATTCATAAATGCCTCGTTGTAGTCTTCGCTCTCTTTCCAAAGATTCTCAAACCATTCTTTTACCTCCACGTAGTCGTTCTCTTGCTGTAGGCGCACATTGAGTTCGGAATTGTTGCGTAAGCCACTAATGGTCAGGTTTGAGCTGCCCACAATGGCAACTCCCTTGATGTATTTTTCTTGGGGAAAATCAAACAAATAAGCCTTAGAATGTAAAAAGCCTTTGGTAAAAACCCTGATATTAATTCTGCCTTCTTGTATCAGTTCCCACAATGCCAGTAAGCCGTTTTCATTACCTTGATTCTGCTCCATAAGTTCTAGGTCTTGGGCATACTCTTGGGCGGTTTGTGTTTTTATCTTGTCTTTTTCTTGATTGTTTTGACGTTTTTGTCGGCGGATTTCGGTTTCGCTGAGTTGTGGGTTAAGGTGTCCTTTGCTGAGTTCTTCTACGGTTTTTTGGTCAGTGCGATTGCCTATGATGAGGCGCAGGTTTTTAATGTTTTGTAGGTTTTTCTGGATAGCCTCAAAGCCCGAAAGATAAAAATAGCCTACTGCCATACCGCTAAATTCGCTCTCTTGCAGCAGCTGATTTACGTGGTTGATGAGTAGGTTGTCTTGGGTATTGTCTATGGTAGTTTTGTGCATAATTGTATATTTTTTATTTTAGGCTCTTAGACTTATTAGACTTTCCAAGTCTTTGAGACTTGGAAAGTCTAAGATTCATTTTACCTAAGCATTTGCCAACTGCTCTAATGCCTTTTGAATGAGCTTGGGCGAAAACAAGCGTTTTTTGCGTGCGGGGTTTTTCTCCCAATGATATACCAAATCTTGTATCACTTGTGGGTCTTGGCTTGGGCTGTTTTCTTTTGCCCAATGTACCGTAGCAAGGAGTTCCATTCCGAAGGGAGTTTCGTAGCCTTTTATTTTTTGGGCAACTGTTTCCAAACGTTTTTTTTGGGCTTCGCTACAATGCTGTGCTACAAAATCTTTGATTTTCTGGACTTTACTTAGGTTAAGCTCTATTTCTGCGTCAGGCTTACTATCTGCAATTCGTTTTTCTACCCAGAGATACGTACCTTCTAAATGCTCTAGCCATTTGCGTAGATTATCGGCATACATACCGTAGTAGTGCGCCTGAAAGCGAAGCCCTAACTCCTCTCCTGAGACTTGTAAGAAATAAGCTAATTTTTGTACCTCAAGCAGGGTAAGTGAGTAGCCCAATTCCTGATACTGTAAGAGCAAAGCCAAAAGCATAGCACTGCTTTCAGTAAGACTCAGGTTTGTATTTTCTTCTTTTTTAGTAGGAATTACCTCAGAAGGTTCATATAAACATACTTTGACCTGGGGCAGGTCTTCCATTGCCTCTTCTATCATCAGTTTTACTTTTGCCCATTCTAAGCCTCCATTGCCACAGCCCAAAGGGGGGATAGCAATAGATTGGATATTGAGCTGCTGAATTTGAAAAACCAAATCTTCTAAACCCTTTGCTACAAAAGCATACTGAGAGGGGCTACGCCAATCTGTTTTTGTAGGGAAGTTGATAATGTATTGAGGATTGACTAACTGATTTGTAGATGTAATGAACATACTGCCTACTTTCACCTCAGCATTTTGGCAGGCTTTTTTATAAAGTTTGAAGTTCTCGGGAAACTGCTCCTTGAAAAGTAAAGCTATGCCCTTGCCCATCACGCCCACCGTATTGACCGTATTGACCAATGCTTCTGCTTTACTTTCTAATAAATTGCCTTGTGTATATTCAATCATCTCAATAATACATTTGTGAAACAATATGCACGGGAATAGACAAATTAGCTTTTGCCAAATTTTGCGCTACTGTGCTTTTGATTTCTTCATTATATACTGCAATATTGCTAATTAAAGATATTGGAAAATATTTGTAAACCAAAAACTCTGCTTGCTTTTTTTCCTTATTATCATCTATACTTTCGCCATGCATATTTTTCCATTTGTTATAATCTGTTTCATCAATTACTGCCCAATCCAGCTTGTCTAAATCTGATAAATCATTGAAAAATTGGGTATAGTTTAGCACTGCATGTCTATCCGTAAATACAAACGCACACTTGCTTTGTACCACTTTTTCGGCAGTACTGATAAGGTAAATCACCTCTGATTGCCCACCTTCATAAGCTTTTACTTTATTTTTATGAATTAAATAGAGCATGGGCATTTTGTAAGTAAAATAAAAAGGCACATAATCAGACAAGTTGCCGAAAGGCGCAATAGACACTTGTGTTTCTTCTCTGCGGTTAATCAGGGTTTGATGCCCTATGTTTTGATAGTTTTGGCATTTTTGAGGGCTGCTGGGGCAATGCAAACCCATAGACAACAAGCAATCTAAGTTTTGGTAATGAACCATTCTAAAAATAAGTATTTCGCCTGTTTTTGATTTCATGGATTGTCTTTAGTGTTGTCTATGGTGGTTTTTATTTTTAGGTATTTTGCATACTTCGTTGCTTATTTCCTTCATTTTTCAAACTAAATGTGATTTTCCTTCATTCTTGTAGAGCTATCAGTCTCTCGGCTGAAGTTTTATCTTTCCATAACTCCCAAGCCCTTGGGTTTTCTGTAAATGCTATCCTTTCAAATATGTATTTTTGCATACTACTGTTTTTTTAAAATTTCTCAAACTCCTCCAATACCTTCGCTTTCTGCGCCTCCTCTACCAAAGGAAAGGTACTCAATATATAACGCAATTCCTCCGAATCTAAGCCATAAATCTTCGCTACCAAAGCATCTAACTTGGCTCGCAAATCAGCCCTGGGCAAGACCCTAAGGGTTTCAGAAACCCTTAGGGTCTGCTGCACCTCCTCCCACAAATCCCGATAGGCTTCTATCAACTTGCCCGCCTCATCATAACAAACCAAAACCGCCGACAAACTCACTACCTCCGAAAAGTATTCATCGCCCTGACGCAAACGGGGAACGGGAAGTTGGTAGATGTAGAACATGTTGATGTTTTGAGATACTATTTGGCGTAAGTAATAATCAACAATTAAACTGTTCATTAAACCTATCATAAAACATAAATCAGCACATTTTACTGAATTAGAACTTAGCAATGAATTACCACAAAAAACATGAGTAGGCAAAACAGTAGCAATTAAAGTTCTTGAATTTGTACTACTCGAAATGGCTCTCAAAGCAATTCTATACCCTTCATAATCCAACACCTGTCCTTCATCTTCTCCTCTAGCTCCTAATACCGCTTTTCTGCCTTCTTTCTCATCTACCCAATAGCGAGTATTTTCAGGATAAATTTGAAATTGGTGCATTGTCTTGCCTTCAAAAAGCGGCAAAAAACCTTGCTTTGTTAGACTTTCCAAGTTTTCAAAACTTGGAAAGTCTGAGGTGGCGTGAAACAAATGACTGTCATTGGTCATGTGAAACTCATTGCCTAATTTCAAATTCCAAGTAGTTTCTAATTTTTCACCCAAGGCAGGAAATTTTAGTAATTTATCTGCAATCTGAAAATCAATCTTTTGACGAATCTCCATAATAGACAAGCTATCAGGACTTTGTTTCTTGATAAAATCTACAGGAATTGTAGTAAAGTTGTTTTCATCTATCAAAAAAGTGTCTAAGTCCTCAGCCCTCACAGATTCTCGTGGATTGATACGGAATGTAGCCTCGAAACTTTCAGTTTTTTTGCCTTTTTCAAAGTCTAGTAAACAGAATTTAAAACGGTGGTCGACACCTTCAAATATAAATCGTTCATTAGCCAAACTAATTAACTTTCCAATAGCTGTTTTCTCAAAAAGCAGTTGTCTGAGTTGCTTTGTGCCTAAGTCAGTATAAATGCCCGAAGGAATCACAATGCCACAAAAACCTTCATTTTTGAGTAAATTATAGCACTGTTCCGTGAAAAGCTTGTAAAGGTTGATGTCTGTGCCTGCTTTTTTGCCATTGATGATTGATATTTGATTTTTGAATTGCGGGGCAGTTCTAAACCATTCGCTTTGATACAGAAATAAACTTTGATAATCTAGCCAAGCATTTTTGATATTTTCATCTTTGAGCAATTCTTTTTCTACTTTCTGAAAATCTTTGATGTTCATTTTCTTTTTGGAGATTTCCTCTGAATAGGGGGCAAAAAACTCTTTGGCATCAGGCTTTACAATCTCCCAAGGCGGATTGGTAATAATGGCATCAAAGCCGTTTTTGTAGCTTCTGAATACCTCTGAGAACTCATATCCCCAATGGAAGGGCGTGAGTTTCTCAATGTCTTGTATTTGTAGGGGTCTTTTGAGAGGCTTACCGAGGGCTTGCTTTTTTTCGTCCCAAGTGGCTTGTTGGTAAGGGATTTTGAGTTGCTGAAATTCCTCTAGCAAGATTTGATTGAGTATTTGCCTTGCTTCGTATTGGGCATTTTGTATGCTTTCTTTGAGATTTTCTAGGCTTTCACGGTCATTGTATTCGGCATTTTTGTAGGCACGGATAGCCGCTTCTTTTTCATTGATGAGCTGTTGGTAGGATTTATTTTTACTCACCGAAAAGAGGTCATTTTGTAAGATAGTCGTATTATCAAAAATATTGGCTGCTTTGATGACTTTACCACCTGAGGTCTTATCTTTGGGCATTGATTTTTCAAATCGGTTTTCGTCCACCCTAATCAGCCCTATGAGCGAATTACCTGTCATGATGTTAAAATCTATGTTGGGCAGGGGTTCTATTTCCTGTGCTTTGAGGTTTGCGACAAGGTCTAAGAAAAGGCGCAGTCGGGCAATCTCTACGGCTTCCTGCATGATGTCCACGCCATAGATATTTTGGGTAATGATTTGTTTTTTGAGGTAATAGGTTCGGTTGTGCTTTGCCTCTATATCCGCGAGCCATTTGTCTAGCTTTGGGCTATTGAGTTGGGGTATTTTAAGGCAGATTTGCTCATAGATGCCTAGCATTTCGGCAAGCATCGCCACCAAAAAAGCCCCCGAGCCACAAGAGGGGTCTATGAGTTTGAGATTGGGCAATAGCTCAGTGAGTAGTTTGTGGGCTATTTCGGGCGTGAGCTGCCTCATGAGCTGCTCAAAGGTATCAAAATTTTGTCCTTCTGCCAGACCTGCCAGGTTTTTAAAACCTTGTAAGTCTATGTCTAAGCTCCCAAAGTCCTGATTGACCTTATCCAAGATAAGTTTTTGGATACTTTGTCGGCAGAGGTATTCCGTGATTTCGGGGCGAGTGTAGTAAGCTCCAAAGGCTTTCTGGTTGATGTATTTCTCAAAGATAAAGCCCAGCACAGAGGGGTTAATAAAGTTTTCATCTTGGTTGGGGTGGTTGTCCAAATACCACGTATAGCCATTCAAGAAGTGTAGCACTTCGGCAAGGCTTGGGGCATCTACGCTGATGTTTGGGTATTTTAGCTCTAAGTCGTGCTGCTGAAAAAGTCCGCCATTCAGGTAAATAATTTCGCCATATTGTGCGGTGAAGGCTTGTTTGCTAGGGTCGGTTTCTCGCTTGGCAAAGCCCACAAAAAAGAGTGGGCAGAGAAAATCTAAGTAATAATCTTTGCCCTGCGTCTGCACCTTCTCAAACTGATGTAGCAGGTAGTCTGTATTGTTTTGAATGATGTGATTCTTCTGTAAGAAGTAGATAAACATCAGCCTGTTGAGCATCACGGAGGCATACCAAGTCTTGTCTTCTTGGCTATCTATGCCTCTGATGGCTTGCTGGAGTAGCTCGTGAATGAGCTTAAAGTTATCATAAAACTTCTTGGTGATTTTGTCGGTCGTTTCAAAAGCCTTGTCAATCTTGATTTTGAGGTCAATCGCTCCTTGTGTATCTTCTACATTGAAGAGCGATATTTTTTCTTGAAAGAGTTTGGTTTTTCGGTTGATTTGGTCATAAGTAAGCGGTTTGAGTTTTTGGGAGCTACTCAGGTTATAAAGGTCAAATACTTTGCCCTGATGCGACACAAACAAGAAATGCGAGTCAGGAAAATCTTGCTTGTAATGCTGGATAATCTCTTTTTGAAAGGAAAGCACCCTGTCTTCGCAGATAGCCAATATCACTTTGATACCTTTTTCTTCATATTCTATCTGAATATCGAGCAGGTTTTGAGTATCAGAAAGCCCTGTGGGTCGGGGCAGGGGTTTGCCTACAAAGCTGTAGTGGAGTTGCTCTACAAAAATTTCATCTAAGGTATCTTTAAAATCTTGCATATTTTGCTTGAATTTTTACGGGCTGGCATAGCCTTTTGTTTTATTTCCCAAACATAAGAGATTTACTTTGATTTAGCAAGTTGCTGGTGATGGTGTGTTTTGGATTATTTTTGTTTTTTTTGAAGGGTGTCGCTAAAAGTTTTTAGGGTTATTAGTAGAAATACCATAGAGCTAGAATTATGTCATTGATTTTCGAACTCTTAAAAGTCTAACTGCTTGCTCTATTATTGACGAGGTTTGCCTTGCTTAGGGTAATCTTTATTAATCTAAGTGCCTGCACATATTTAGTTTATATTAAAACCTGATAGGTTTTTAGTTGCAAAAGTTTGATAACCAGCATATTAAACCTGTCAGGTTTCTATCAAGTAATTAGTTGCAGGTACTTAGTTGTAAATTAAAACTGCCTAAATTTATTTTATATTAATATTTAAGAGCTTGGTCAAGTTCTCCAGTACTTTCACCTGCCCTGATTCATAACTTACGAATCTTTTATTCACAAGTGTTGGTGAAATGATACGATTGGTCAAGTGTTCATAAAATTTCTTTTTTACTACCACTTCTTGAATTTCTTTCCTGTACTTAAACTTCATGTCTAAACTTATATTCTGGTCAATCAAATAATCTATTAAGTGAGCATAATTTAATCCGTTACCAATTATTGGAGAAGTTGAACCTTTGGTATCTGACATTGATAAACTTTTATAAAATGTTTTGGCTTTTTTTATTGCATTTCCTATTATCGAAATGTGCTTGCTATCTATCTGAAGCGTATCAAGGTCTCTATTCAGATTAAGCAAATCTAAGGTCAATGCAATGAGTTTTTCTTCGGACGTAGGGGCATTTGATAGATAATTGTAATGTACTGAAAATCTCGTGATAGTAGTCGCAAACTTCTGGTAAATATCATCTACTAACTCGTTGTTTAATATTTTGCTATATTTCACATCAAAGCGGTCAAGACAAAGCAGAGATACTTTATTCAGATTTTTGAAATAAGATTGGGGAATATTCCGCACTACGAGTATATACAGAACTAACTTATCTTCTATATCATAACCATTTTCAAACGCAATGTAAGGTGTGTACTTTTTCAATGCCTCTGAATCTATTGATTTTGTATCATCAAAGTATGGATGGAAGTTTTTATCATCTTCAAAATGTTTCTTTATCGTATCAAATTGCAAATTTTCCAGACGCATAGGTAAAGGAGCAAAAGATAATACCCAGCTTTTTTCTTCAAAAATATAATAAGGTTGTTCTGGCGAGGAAAGATGATTCATTTCTAATGTGCTATCTTGTTGTCTAAATTTTTCTTTTACTTTCAAAAAACATTCGTAAGCCGTTTGATGTGTTATGAGTTCTTCATCTTTGGCTTTTCGTATTGCTAAAAACTCTAATTTTGATTCAGGCTTATCTTCAGTCCATCTAGTAATCGCTTTGTAATTGTCTGAAATTACTTGACTAAGATTGCCATAAATCTCCTTTTGAGTGAAAATGTCTCCCTTGTCAATACTATAAAATAAGGTATTTATTTTTTCTTGAAATTCCTCGTGCGTAAGTGCATACATTTTTTTGTTATTTAATTGACATAATTCCTCAAATATGCTTTATTTTCCTTAATCTACCAAGTAAAACAGCCCTTGAAAGCATAAAAAACGAGATAATTCGCTTTCAGGGCTTGAAAGGTAAGTTTGTAAGGTTTTTGTAAAGCCACGATAAATATTTTGTAAGCTTCCTAGAAAGTGTTGTAAGGCGTTTGTAAGGTATTGGGAGCGTGTGTAAGCAGTCCGTAATGATGAGTAAGGGAAGCGTAAAGAGGGCGTAAAGTACTTTTGCCATCTGCCAAGCTACAAGCGAGTGAACTTTTAGTAGCTTTGGGAATGTATGAGAGATAGTAAACCGCTCTCAAAACGGAAAATAGAGCGGAAATCACCTAACATCACCTATAAAACCAATGGAAAACCCATCTTTGAAAGATAGCCCTGTGCAGTTGCGCTACTGTGAGGGTTGCGGAGAACCTATGCAAGTACAGCGCAGCGACAAACGCTTTCATAGCGATAAGTGTCGCAAGCACTACAACAAATACATTCGCCCTCAACTTGCCAAAGCGGAAAAAGCGGAAAGTCCTCTATCCAAGCCGCCTACTTCCCAAACTACAAAGCGGAATAGTGAGGAAATTGCTGCCACCAAAGCCCTTTACCTTGCCCATCAGCGCACGCTCTACCTTGCCAAACAGCAAGCACAACTGGCAGCACAACACAAACTACTCTCTGGGCTTGCCACCCTCAACAAGTGCATAGAGCTGATAGAAGCCCACAAGGCAGCACAAGCCGAAGCAAAGCGGAAAGCCCTCAGTCTAGCACGGAAAAACCTTGCTGAAAGGCGGAAAAAGGAACAGGAAGCCCTCCAAGCAAAGGGTCTGGAGTTAATTGTGAGGCGTTTGTTGGAGCGTTGGGGGAAGAAATAAGTTATACAAGAAATGAATCAATATCTTCCAAAAAGATGGGTTTTTTTAAGTATTTGTACCCTGTTTGTACCTTTAACAGCTAACTACTTGATAATCAGTGCTATTTACTTTTTTTATTGGAAAGTAACTACTAAAAACAATGACAAATATCTACAAGCAAAACTAGCTTTAAGCCCTTAAAAGGTACGAAACAAAATATTACTTTATGCCTCCTGCTCGCTATGAAAACCAAGAGGCTTGCACGAGGGGAGTTTCTTTATTTATTGCTCAAAAACAATCCTATCATAAATCTCATTTAAAGGAATCTTTAAGACTTCGGTTTCAGTGAGGGCTAATTCAAGCGAACTTTCTAAGCCCTCGAGTGTTTGGATATTCCAAAGTGAAGTAGGGCTTTGGCGTGAATAGAGGTCTATTTTTGCCTCATCTTGTTTTACTAAAACATAATGACGCAGGGTGTTGATTTTTCTGTATAAACCAAATTTATCGCCCCTATCATAGGCCTCTGTTGATTTTGAGAGGACTTCTATAATCACTACAGGATTTGTAAAAGCATCTTGATAGTTTTCTGGACTTTCTTTTTCTCCACAAAGAATCATGGCATCAGGATACACATACGCATTGCTTTTCTCTAGATAGAGTTTGGTATCACTGTTCATAATTTGGCATTGCTTGCCTTTTAATTGCTGGTTTATTTCTGAAAAGATATTTCCGCTAATCGTATTATGCTGATAGGTGCCACCTGCCATAGCATATACATAGCCATCATGATACTCATATTTTTGATGTGTATCTTCTTCTAATTGAAGGTAGGCTTGGAGGCTGAGTCTAGTTTGGGCTTGAGCTTGCATATTTTCTGATAATTAGTAGTACAAATTTGATAAAACAAATATACGTAAAATTTTTCATTCTGTAACCAAAGGGCATGCCCTTGGGCTACAGAATGGGATGTATGAGGTGAGAAATCTTTGGCTCAGTAGTCGGGAGTGGAAATACTATACAGCCGCATTTAGTTCATTGATTTTCAGATTGTTACAAATCTAGCTGTTTTAACGATTATTTATGAGACTTGCCCTCATTGGGGGAATCCCGACTAGTGGGACTTTATACTGCCTATGTTCATCAATGATGATTTTTTCTTTTTAGAACTGCTCAAAAAAACTACCCAAAAAGGAGTGTCATTTAGCTGCACCTTTGATGAACGTGAAAAAGTATATCGCCTTGTATTTAGTGAAGTGATGTCTGGTGGCAAGCAAACACTCGAGCTTTATATAGATGCAGAAAGCCACCTAATTCGCAAAGTGAGAAACATTGAGGACACTGGGGAGTCTATTTTTACGGATACCTTTGTCATCAAATCACTCAAAACCAACCAAGCTGCCTACAATGAGGCTAAGTTTTATGAGTAGATAAATATATAATTTCCGAACACAATTTCTTTATCATTCAATGTTATATTTTTTGATGTTTTTTTGGGTTGACAACCCACTTACACCCAACCCAAATTGGTTTGGGAAATAGGTGTGCTGAAAATCCTTGAAAATCAAGGAAACCAAATCTTGTGAATCGGAGTAAAACTTTGCATTTCTTTTACTGTGAGGTTCAAGTGCACGTGCGAAGCTGGAGCTTCACACTACTCTTACACTAGCAAAAGCTGCCCTGCGAGTCTTTTGAGTTGGCTCATATCTATCAGGTCTTCTTCTTTTTCTTGGAAAAGGTTGGTTTCATTGGCACGCTCTAGGGCTAGGTGGCTTCCCTGCGCAAAGTCTTTTGCCTCCCCTGATATTTTGAGTGTGTAGCCATCGGGATAAAATTCTAACTTCAAAAAGTCGGCTACGGCGTGTCTGATAGGTTCGTATTTGTCCATCGTGAAGACCATCACAAATTTGCTGGCATTGGGGCTGTACCTGATGTTGGGGTGTTGGTTGCAGTACTGTAGGTACTTTTGTTTGAGCTGTTTGACATTGCCAATATTGAGTAAACTATTGCGCATCACATAAAACTCTTTGGTCAAATCGGCAATGGGCTTACCCGTCTTGATTCTGGAGGCAATATACGTTTTTCTGTGTTTTTCTTCTACTTCTTGGCAGTGGCTGAGGTATTTGAAGAAAGTCAGTAACTGAAAAATCATTGCTATCTCATCTCTGCTGAGGGTGCTGCTATACAAAGCACGCAGTTGGGTTTCCATTTGGTCGAAGGCATTGATATAATCTATTTTAAATTGCATTGCCTTTTCGCCAGAGTAGCCCATTACTAGCAAGGTAAAAGCATTTTTATCCATTGAAAATGCAATTGCTTCACGTCCATACTTGTCTTTGTAAAAGACTTCCCCAAATTTGGGGGCATCTTTGATATTTTCTGTTTGGGTTATGATATTTCTAATGTCTCTCAGAACATGGTCATGTCGTTTCCCAAATACCTCCGCTACTTTGAGTGAGGTGGTCATTACTTTGTTTTCTTGGATTTGGACGAGGTTTGTCATAGTTTTTTTATTTTGAGAGTGATTTTTCTAAAAGAATGTGAAGCCGTGTGATTTCTTTCTGTAAGTCTGAGATACGAGATTCATAGATTTTTTGAAATTCCTGTAGATTGATGTTGTTGTTGAGTCCTATGTTGTTGTGTTGGCATTCTCTATTATTAAAGACAAATTTATCTTCAAAGCCCAAGATGTCTTGTACCGTGGTATCGAGTATTTCAGCAATTCGCTGTAGTTTTTGAAGGGTGATTTCTACTTCATTCCTTTCTATTTTGCCATAGCCTTGTGAGGTCATGCGCAGCTTATCTGCCATGCCTTCTTGCGTATAATTACGAAGTTCTCTGAATTTTTTGATTTGCTCGCCGATTTTGTGAATGTTTGTCTTCATAGTTTTATATTGAAATTGTAAGTTTGTTATTACAACTTGAAGATAAAGATAAATTTTGAGAAAAACAAGAATTTTACAAAATAAAAAGCGGAAGCCGAAAAGCTTATAGAGTAGGCAAATTATCTTAAATTCTTAACTATTATGTACAAATCATTCTCCCTTCGTTCAGCAGTGTTGCTTTTAAGTCTTTTTTGTCTCTGTTTAAGCTCTTGTAATAAAGAGCAAGTAGAGTTACCCAGTCAAGAAAGTATTTCTCTTTCTTATTCTGACAATGAAAAATTGAAATTAAAGTTTGCTGATGGAATATCAAGAACATTGGCTAACCATGAAAGTGCAAGAAAACTCATCAAAAATGAGGCTCTCAAAATGTTTAATAATGACTATGATGTTTTGTATGCATTTGTAAAAGATGAACAAATTGAAGGTGGAAATACTTTCAGGCAGACTCTTTTGCAGTATTTTGAAAATGAGCAAGAATTGGTAGAAATAGAACAAGCCTTTCCATTATTGACAATCTTCGTTCCTACACTTCCAGAAAATTCCTTTTCTGCTGAATTATGGGATATACAAGCACAAATACCAAGTGTAGCAGTAAGACTGCATTCTACTAATCATGTACCGATTATTGAGCCTAGTGGGAAAACTTTTGTATTAGAATCCCAGTATGTTCCAGGTTTTCCTGTGGTAGTTATCAAGGATAATGAAAGAGTTATTTCTAACAAAAATCAAAGTTTTAATGATATAAATTCTACACGAACACTAAAAGACGCACAAGGTGTAGAATACAAATTTCTAGATGATGTATTTGATAGAGGTTTATCCACTCAAAAATTTAGTTTGACTGTGCCAAATGCTGATGTTAAGCTAAGGCAAGCATTTAGTATTTATCAAAATAATGACGGTTGGCAAAGAGATTATGTCTATTATGACATTACACCCACTAATCAAAATGGTTCATTCAAATATGATTTTCAAGAACACATTGTAGGGTTTCGATTACAAGGTGGCGATGTAAGAACAACATTTGACCAAATTGCAGACCAAACAGGCGACCCCTCAGACCCTATGCCTTGGATATTCAGTTCTTTGACTGGATGGACAGATGGTAGTTTTGACTTACGTTTTAACATATTGGTCAATGGTAAAAATGGAATAGGAACTACGATTGCCAAACGTCACATAGCTCGTCCTTCAGAATTATTTGATTTACAATACAGAGAGAGTAGTTTTTTTAAGGGCTTATTTATTTTAGAAGCGATGAATTTCAAAAATTTGTTTCTAGATATTCCGGTAATTAATTGGGATTTAAATCAATATGCTGCTGCTATAAAAATTAATGTAGAAGAATTTGATGCTGCTGAAACCATTACATTAGAACAAGAAAACAGCGCTCAATTTGCTACAAACTTTGGCATTGAAGGAATCTTAAAAAAGATTGGATTAAAATTTGGCGCTTCTCTTCAAGTTAATGGATCACAAACTAATGAGTATTCCATTTCGTTATTTGGTGATAATTTAGGTGATGTGGTGCTAAACTTTGCAGACAAGTTTTTTGTTGAAAAAAGCGGAACATCAGTTTATAGGACTCGGTCTTATTCATCAGGTACATACAGCCTTAGCATGATTCCGAAAAGAGTACAATAAATAAAGTTTATAACCATGAAAAATTATTTTTATATCATCTTATTAGTTTTAGCAAGTGTAGCTTGCAATAATAAGAAAAATATTGCAGAACCTGAGCGTGTGTATTCTACCAAACTTGATGGTAAGTACTTTCTCCTAGAGATACACGCCACACAGCCTGTAGATATCAACTTTGACGGACAGTATTCTACGGATATGAGACAAGAAGTAGAAGAGTTTAACCAAACTGAGAAGTATCTTTTAGAGTTCAGTACTTATCCGAGTAATTTTATACCTACTCAGAATATTGACCAATGGATGCCAAACTCTACTGTAATCACAAATAGCAGTAATGGAGAGTTCATTAGGGTTGATTATGGACTTAGAAACCTACTTGCCGGATATTTTTTTGATGAGCCTACTCAGAGAATAGATGTGATTAACTCTTATAATATTCGAGAGGCAAGACTAATCGCTGAGGATACCATAGAAATAAAATCTGAGCTGTCTTTTTATACCTCTAATGGTTGGGAGAATCTTTACTTGACTGCCACTTACAAAAAGTAAATCAAACTAACTCACACATATATAAAGTCAGTCCTAGTCCATTGCCTAGGGCTGGCTTTTTTCTTTACATTCTACTTTAACCGTCATTTGTGTCTCACGAAACATTTTTACTTAGATTTAGATAAGCCATTGGCAATTAACAAATTAAAATTATATTTGGCACTCACTGACTTTTTACATGACCCTGTATTGATCAAACCCATAATTTTAACCGTAGGTAGCAAACAAAAGCTTCATAAAATCATAGAAGAAACAGCTATTTTAACACTCCACAAACACTTATTTTCTAATCTTTCATTATTTTGGTGCAAAATAGTCTTTTTCAAATTTTTCACACCAAAAAATAACGCAATGAAAAAAATATACTTCGCCCTCTTGTCCATACTACTATTGTGCTGCCAAGGCGCACCTGAGGCAGTATTGGCACAAAAAAAACACAAGCACAAGCAACAAAGCCTACGAAGACAAATACTTCAATTCCCTCTCTTGGCGCAATGTTGGCTCTTTTTTCTCAGATGAAAAGTTTTTATTGTATCAGGATACTGTACCATTGATAGCTTATCACGCATAATTTACCCTTCAAACCAATTCTCAAAGTTTTTTTCTTTGCTTCGGAGGTCATCAAACTCCAAGAACTCCTCCCAAAAGGCGGTTTGTGGCACACTTGCCACGCATATCATAGGTACTTTGCGGGTGGGGTGTTCAAAATATACCTTGCGTGCGTGTAGGTTGATGTCGCCCTCAGGACTCGCCTTGGGGTAGCCATATTTCACATCACCCCTGATGGGGCAGCCCATTTTGGCAAGCTGTACCCTGATTTGGTGGGGCCTGCCTGTGATGGGTTCTACTTCTAAGAGCCAAAACTCGTTCATCTTGCCCAAGGTGCGGTAGCGGAGTTCTGATTTTAGCCCCTCGGGGTGCGCATAGTCATAGGCAGTCACGATATTTTTAGCATTGTTTTTAATAAGCCAATGGGTGAGTTTACCTCTTTCTTCTGCGGGTTTTCGTTTGACGACTGCCCAGTAAATTTTTTGGATTTGGCGACTTCTGAAGATTTCATTCATTCGCTCTAGCCCCTTTGAGGTGCGTGCCAAAATGACCAAACCACTCACGGGGCGATCTATTCGGTGGGGCAAGCCAAGAAACACCTCGCCTGGTTTTTCATATTTTTCTTTGATGTATTGCTTGGCAAAATCAGCCAAACAAGCATCACCCGTTTTGTCTGCTTGTACTAGCAATCCGCTTACTTTATTGACAATCAAGAGGTGGTTGTCTTCATAGATTACATCAAAAGGCTTTTTCATGTTTTTGTTTAGGTAGTGAGGTAAATTGATTGATTTACTTATCTAGTTTCCTGCAAAATTAAATAATTATTCAGCTTTTTCATAACCTTAAAAGGCTCAATAGCAGCCGAGATGTAAACTTTGGCAAAGTTGAAAGTTAAACTCAAACTACCGTTTTTGAAGTATCCATAAGAACCTCTAGTGGAATATGGACAGTGAAGATACTTTGTTTATGCAGGATACTCTCTACACTGATAGCACCGCCAAGTTTCTCGATGGCTTTTTGGGTAATGTATAGCCCTAAGCCATTGCCAATGGATTTTTCGGACCCTCTAAAAAACATCTCAAAGATTTTATGTGGCAGAAACTCTGTGGCGATACCCTCGCCATGGTCTTTAAAATATAAAAATAACTCTTGTGGACGTGCCTGAATTCTGATGGTACAAGGGTAATTTCTACCAAATAACAAGGCATTTTCGGCAAGATTGAGCAGGATACACTCTAGCAACTGTGGGTCGGTATTGATAAATGTATCTCCCTCAAAATTTACCTGAAGCAGGTTCTCTGAGAAGGTGTGCCATTCACTCAGACGTTGATAAGATTTCTGCCAAATTTCTTGCAGGTTGATAGGTTTGATGAGAAGGTTCTCGTGGTGTACTTCAAAAATCATCAAGAATTTGTCTAATAGTCGGTTAAGTTGCTTTACATTTTGGGCTACTTGGGCCAAGAAAACTTCACTTTGGGCAGTATCTTTGTCAAGATGGGTAAGCATTAGCAGTCCTTGCAAGCTTGCCACAGGTCCTTTGAGGTCGTGCGAAGCCCTGTAAAGGAAGAAATCAAGCTCTTCATTAGTGATTTTAAGCTCTTGGGTGCGCTCTTCTACTCTCTTCTCTAGCTCTTCTTTGAGCGTGAGCAGTTGTTCGTTGATAAGATTTACTTCTTCTTTTGCTTCAATGATTTCATAATTTTTTTCAATCAGCTCATCGCGTTGCTGCGTGATTTCCTCGCTTTGCTTTTGGATTTTGAGGTTGTGAGCCAGTATTTTATCATACATTACCCTAATATCTTTGGCAAGTTTTCCTATTTCGTTGGGGGTGTTGGTTTGTGGTACGTGTACGCCTGCCTCAAAATTTTGCTCAATAATCTGATAGATTGCCTCTGAAACCTCTGTGATAGGGTCGCCAAGTTTTTTGGCAATATATGTACCCATGCTCACCACTAGCAGTAGGGCGCCTATGAGTAAGGCATAAAATAGAAATTGTAATTTGCTCTGGAAAGAGCTTGTGGTAGTATTGATAATGCCCGAGAGTGTTTCTATGGACGCATCGATAGATTTAGAAAGCTGGGCTATGTTGCCTCTTAGCCCTTGGGTAGGTTCTAAGCCTATCTGGATTTCTGTACTGACCAGTTCCTTAAAAGTGCTTTCATAAATCTGCAATTGTTTGTTGAGGTTGTCTATCTTCTCCTCATCATTGATGTTTTTACTGGCAAAATCTTTTAAATCTTGTAGTGCGAGCTGGATTTTATGCAGATAAAGCGTGTCTTTTCTGATGATAAAATCTTTTTCGTGCCTTCTGATAGTGAGTATTTTGCCAAGGTTGAGGTCAGGGAAGTCTTGTTCTACTTGGTGGATAAGTTGCCGCATTCTGCCTTCCAGCCCTTTGTCCTTAAATCCTCTCTTTTTGATAAGGCCCACCAATCGGTCAAAACTTTGGTCGAGTGCTAGTAATTTATTGAGGAGGTTTTGCGTGATTTTGACAACTTCTTTTGTTTTGATTTCCTCAATATTTTCAAGTTCATTGAGGTCTTTTTTGATACGCTCGAAGGCTTTTTTTCTTTGATTTAGAAAGTAGCTTTGCCCCTCTTTAAAAAAGTCAGGATTACGGGTCTCATAGATCAAAAAATCTCTTTCGAGACGTTCGGCTCTGAGTAGATTATTTTCGGTAGCAGAGAGTTTTGCCCTTACTTTATTGAGGCGGCTTTCTTGGTGAAAATACCACATCGAGGCCAGTAACAGCAGCAGCATAGCTAACCCAAAGGCTAAAAAGGCTTGTGCCATTTTGGCTTTGATACTTTTTCCCTTGATGATAGCTTTGAGTCCCTTTTTAAAGCTTTTCGTCATTTCTTTCAACTCTTGTGTGTAATTTTATTATATCGGGAGCGATGCATTGGTTTTTTTGATACAAAACTTTTCCGAATAAAATAGAAAAAATAGAGCCAACCTTGCTCCTCATCTTTGATAATTTGTTTGATTACCTGACAATTTCTGTGAAAATCTGTAGCAGCAGACTGAAAGTCCGCTGGCATTTATGTTCTGAACAGTATTCAAGCTATCTTATGAAACACTACCACAAAAATTGTCAGAGAACCATTTGTTTTTTTGTTATTTTAGATGATAGTTTAGTTTTGGTAATAGTTCGCGCCTTTTGCTTGAAACTCTGCATAAAAAAGCATGCAGTAAGACATTCACTAACAAGGATTGTTATCGATTTTATAAATCAAAGCAATCTTGAACGCCTTAAATCTGCATTGAGTTATAGGTCAATGTTAAATTAACACAAAACATTTGAAAATGGGCAAATTGTCTAAGAATTTTTATAGAGAACTGCGTGAGTGGGTCGTGATGTTGGCTTTTGTAGGGATATTTTATTGGCTTGGAGGGCATATTTTGCTTCAACAAGCCTTGCTTTACACGGGTATTTTTAGCCCAAGTGCCAGCTCACAAAAAGAGGCAGTAGTTGCAGACTATCACCTTGACCTGCAAGACCTATCAGGCAATGTTTATAGTCTGGAAGATTTTAGAGGAAAAACCATTTTTCTTAATTTTTGGGCTACTTGGTGCCCACCTTGCATTGCAGAAATGCCTGGCATTGAGGCACTTTTTCAAAAAACTGACTCCGATAAGGTGGTTTTTGTGATGGTTTCGGTAGATGAAGACCCTGCCAAGGTAGAAAAATTCTTAAAGCAAAATAGTTATTCTTTCCCTGTTTATTTCCTAATAGGCAGCCTTCCCAAAGTTTATCATAATAATTCTATTCCGCGTACTTATGTCTTGAACCCTGAGGGTTTTATCGCCTCTCAAAAAGTAGGTATGGCCAACTACAATACGGCCAACTTTCAGGCTTTCTTAGAAGAACAAAGTCAAGATTAGTCCTGTAGGTGCTCGGCTTATAAGATAAATTTGCAATTGTTTTAGATATGTAGCAATTTAGCCAGTTATATACCCAACTAAAATGCCCATACAAAGCTAAGACAATGGAAGCCCTCATACAAAATGATGCCGTAATACTAGGCTTATTGATGCTGATTCTGATGCTTGTTTTCCAGACTGCCAGCAGCACGCAACCTATTTTTGTGAATTTTTATAAATATGTACCCAGCTTGTTACTGTGTTATTTTTTACCTTCTTTGCTCAACATTACTTGGTTAGAGGGTACGCCTAGTGCATTCAGATTGGTGGACGGTGAGGCATCTTCTCTTTACAAAGTAGCCTCCCGTTATCTCTTACCTGCTAGCTTGGTATTGCTTACCCTCAGCATAGATTTCAAAGCCATCAGTCAGCTAGGTACAAAGGCAATCATTATGTTTTTTACGGCTACGGCAGGTATCGTGATAGGAGGACCTATTGCATTTCTGATAGTATCTTTTATCTCTCCAGAAACTACTGCGGGTGATACATGGCGTGGGCTTACTACTGTGGCAGGAAGCTGGATAGGGGGCGGGGCAAACCAAACTGCTATGAAAGAGGTGTTCAAAGTAAATGAAACACTTTTTTCAGCAATGATTGCCGTAGATGTGATTACTGCCAATATCTGGATGGCTTTTTTGTTGTATGGGGCAGGTATTTCAGAGCGGGTAGATAAATGGCTCAAAGCAGACAATACCGCCATCAAAGAAGTACAAAAAAAAGTAGAGGCTTACCAAGCAAGCCTTGCCAAAATTCCTACCCTTACTGACCTGATGCAAATTACAGGAGTCGCTTTTGTAACAGTGGCTATTGCCCATTTTTTGGCAGATTGGATTGCGCCAGCCATTGAAAGAAATGCCCCTTATCTCGAGAAATTTAGCCTTACCTCCTCATTTTTTTGGATTGTAGTTATTACTACTACATTGGGTTTGCTGCTTGCACTGAGTAGCTACCGCAAACTAGAGGGAGTGGGTGCTTCTAAGGTAGGAAGTTTATTTTTGTACGTGTTAGTAGCTACTATTGGCTTGCAGATGGATATTACAGCTATTTTTAAAACGCCATTGTTGTTTTTGATAGGAATTATCTGGATGCTCATACATGTAAGTTTGCTGCTTACAGTAGCAAAAATTATTCGTGCGCCTTTCTTTTTTGTAGCCGTAGGCAGCCAAGCCAATGTAGGAGGGGCAGCCTCTGCGCCCATTGTTGCTTCTGCCTTTCACCCCTCGCTTGCACCCGTGGGTGTGTTGCTAGCAGTGCTAGGCTATGCAGTAGGCACGTATGGAGCGTGGTTTTGTGGTATTCTCTTACAATTTTTAGCAACCTGACTTTTGATGAGAGAAGCGTAAGGGTATTTGTGAATAATGTACTAAAAATTTACCTTCATTTTGAGATATTTTAAAAGTTTTTATGAAAAGCTGTCTTAGTGTGCTTCTCGCCTGCCGACATTTACTCTGAATAGCTTTTGAATCTCATACTGCATTGCTGCACAATCTCCACAAAAATTACTCAAAAACTAAAAAGTTTTGATAAAGGGCAAGAAGCACGAGCTAAAGATAGAAAATACTCAAAAATACATTTCCTGTGCCAGTCTGAAAGTTTGTGCGTGTGCCTCCACGATGTCGGCAATTCGAGGGGAGTAGCCACCGCCCATGCTCACCATAATAGGTATTTGATGTTGCTTACAAAGCTCAAGCACGTACTTGTCGCGTTCTTTGCATCCTTGCAGACTTACGCCGAGCCTACCTAGTTTATCTGTTTGCAAAATATCTACGCCTGCTTGGTAAAAAATAAAATCAGGTTGTACTGTGTCTATGAGTCGGGGCAGTGTATTTTTTAGTACATTCAGATAATAAGTATCATTGGCTTGGTCGGGCAGCCCTATGTCTAGGTCAGATTGTTCTTTACGGAGGGGATAATTTTTCTCACCGTGCATACTGAAAGTAAACACACGTGGTTCCGTTTTAAAAATCTCAGCAGTGCCATTGCCTTGGTGCACATCTAGGTCTATGATTAAGATTTTATGCGCAAGTTTATGTTCAAGGAGATAATTACTCGCCATGGCCTGGTCGTTGAGCAAGCAAAAGCCCTCACCTTTATCTGTAAAGGCGTGGTGTGTGCCACCTGCTATATTCATAGCTATTCCATATTGTTGGGCAAATAAAGCACATTGAATAGTTCCCTGCCCTATGGTGATTTCACGCTTGACCAATGCCTCACTGAGTGGAAAACCCGTAGCCCTTATTTCCTTTGGGTCAAGGCTCAGGGTCTGCAACTTATTCCAATAACTCGCTAAATGTGTATTGATGATGTATTTTTCATCAAGTACATCGGGTTCAAAAAAATTATCTGCACTGGCAGTCCCTTCATATTGAAGTTGTTCTGGTAAGAGAGTATATTTCTCCATTGGGAAGCGGTGTTTGGGGGGTAAGTCGTGTATGTAGTTTTTTGCCCAGGCGATTTTTAGCATTTTTTATATTTTTTGGGAGTTGATAGTTGTATTTTTTGGTTTTATAACAATTTTTGAAGGAGATGTTCACAAAAGCGGTTTCTAAGACTGTATCATAAGATTACTTCTCGAGAATTGTCAGATAATTATTTATTTTTTTGATTAAAAAATCAAGGAGTTTTGTAGGTTCTTCTCAATTGATTATCTTAGCCCTACAAGAAATAATACAAAATCAAAATCTAACAAGAAAAGCAAGCAATATAATGGAACTCAACGCAAAAATCCCCGAGGGTTCACTCATCGAGAAATGGAGCAGGTACAAAGGCACTTGCCAGCTCGTAAGTCCGTCCAACAAAAAAAATCTAGACATCATTGTGGTGGGTACAGGCTTGGCAGGTAGTGCTGCAGCGGCTACCCTTGCCGAAGCAGGCTATAATGTCAAAGCATTTTGCTTTCAAGACTCACCTCGAAGGGCGCACTCCGTAGCCGCACAAGGGGGCGTAAATGCCGCCAAAAACTACCAAAATGATGGTGATAATGTCTACAGAATGTTTTATGATACGCTCAAAGGAGGTGATTTCCGCTCAAGAGAGGCAAATGTCTATCGCTTGGCAGAGTGCTCTGCACCACTAATTGACCAAGCCATTGCACAAGGTGTGCCTTTTGCACGTGAGTATGGAGGCTATCTCTCCAACCGCTCTTTTGGAGGGGTGCAAGTGAGGCGTACTTTTTATGCCCGTGGACAGACAGGGCAGCAGTTACTCATTGGGGCATACTCGGCACTCTCAAGGCAAATACAAGCAGGCAAAGTACAACTCCATGCACGCCACGAAATGCTAGATCTCGTAACCATAGAGGACAAAGCAAGAGGCATTATTGCCCGCAACCTAGACACAGGTGAACTCGAACGACACGCTGCACACGCCGTAGTGCTTGCCACAGGGGGCTATGGAAAGATATTTTACCTTGCTACACTCGCCATGGGCTGCAACGGCTCGGCCATCTGGAGAGCGCACAAAAAAGGAGCTTTCATGGCAAACCCTAGCTGGACACAAATCCACCCCACTTGCCTGCCTCAGTCAGGAGAGCATCAATCCAAGCTCACGCTCATGTCTGAGTCGCTGCGCAATGACGGCAGAATTTGGGTACCTAAACAAAGAGATGATAAACGCCCCCCAGCCCAAATCCCCGAAGAAGAAAGAGATTATTACCTAGAAAGACGCTACCCTGCCTTCGGTAATCTTGCCCCAAGAGACATCTCCTCGAGGGCTGCCAAAGAACGCATAGATACGGGCTATGGAGTGGGCGTTTTAAAAAATGCCGTTTATTTGGATTTTAAGCATGCCATTGCAGAGCATGGCCTAGATATTATTCAGGCACGCTACGGCAATCTTTTCAGAATGTATGAAAAAATTACAGGCATCAATGCTTACGAGCAGCCAATGCTTATCTCGCCTGCCGCCCATTTTTCTATGGGAGGGCTCTGGGTAGATTATGAACTCATGACTACCATTCCAGGCTTGTATGCCCTTGGCGAGTGCAACTGTGCAGACCACGGCGCAAACCGCTTAGGCGCAAACTCACTTTTACAGGCTTGTATAGATGGCTATTTTATACTTCCTCAGACATTGGGCAACTACCTACACCACGACATTAAAACAGGGAAAATAGCTACTGATTTGCCCGAATTTGCCGCTGCAGAGGCGCAGGTAAAAGCACAGTTAGAGTTTTTTGTCAATATCAAAGGCACAAAGAGTGTCAATGAATACCACAAAGCACTTGGCAAGATTCTTTGGAACGAATGTGCTATGCTGCGTAATGCTGTGGGGCTACAAAAAGCCATTACCGATATCAGGGCATTGAGAGAAGATTTCTGGAAAAATGTGCGGGTTACGGGCGAAGCACACGAGATTAATGCCGAAATAGAAAAAGCAGGGCGTGTGGCAGATTACCTTGAGTTTGGGGAGTTGATGTGCCATGATGCCCTACAAAGAGAAGAATCTTGTGGGGCGCACTTCCGCGAAGAATACCAAACCGCCGAGGGCGAGGCAGTTCGCAATGATGAAGAGTATGCTTATGTGTCGGCTTGGGAGTTTGCAGGGCTAGGGCAAACCCCCATTTTGCACAAGGAAACACTCACTTTTGAGGAGGTAAAACTAGCTGTCAGGAGCTATCAATAGCTTTGTGAGATGGTTCGCTGATTAATTTTTAGCAAAAAGATGTATCTTTGCATTTTAATCACAAAAACAACAAAAACACTATAAAACATTATAAAAATACATGGAAACCTCCAAAAAAGTAGTCTTGATGATTCTTGATGGCTGGGGAATTGCAACCAATGCCGCAGTATCAGCAGTGGACAAAGCAAAGACTCCCTTTATGGATTCTTTACTTCAAAAATACCCTCATAGTACTTTAGAAGCCTCTGGCTTGGCAGTAGGTTTGCCAAGAGGGCAAATGGGTAATTCCGAGGTAGGGCACATGAACATAGGTGCAGGGCGAGTAGTCTATCAAGACCTTACCAAAATCAATCTTGCCGTAGAAGAAAACACACTAGGAGATAACCCTACACTAAAAAATGCCATTGAAAAGGCGAAAAAAGAAAATAAAAAAATACACCTGATGGGGCTTATCTCTGATGGAGGAGTACACTCACACATAGACCATGTCAAAGCCTTTTGTAGCCTTGCCCACGAAGCTGGGCTGAGCCAAATATTTGTACATGCCTTCACTGACGGGCGCGACACAGCCCCCGAAGGAGGAAAAGACTATCTGGCAGATTTGCAAGCACACCTAAGCAAAACCACAGGAAAAATTGCCTCTGTAATAGGGAGATACTATGCCATGGACAGAGACCAACGCTGGGAGCGTATCAAAAACGCTTATGACCTGCTCGTAAAGGGTATTGGCACAGCTACCACAGACCCCATAGAAGCACTCAAGGCTTCTTACCAAAAGGGTATTACAGATGAGTTTATCTTGCCACACATCTGCACCAATAAAGAAGGCAAGCCCTTGGCGACCATTGCACCCGAAGATATTGTTTTGTTTTTTAATTTTAGAAATGACCGCGCAAGACAGCTTACACGTGCGCTCACCCAAGAAGATTTCCCTGAGTTTGGTATGCAAAAAATGCCTTTGCACTACCTTACCCTCACAAGGTATGATGATACTTTCGAGAATGTACATATCTTGTACGACAAAGAAAACCTCAATAAAACCCTTGGCGAGGTACTGGCAGCAGCAGGTAAAAAACAAATACGAATTGCTGAGACAGAAAAATATCCACACGTTACTTTCTTTTTCTCGGGTGGAAGAGAAGCTCCTTTTGAGGGTGAAAAGCGTATTTTATGCCCTTCGCCCAAGGTAGCTACTTATGACTTACAGCCCGAAATGAGTGCTTTTGATATCAGAGACGCCATCATAGAAGAGTTAGAAAAACAAGCAACCGATTTTGTTTGTTTAAACTTTGCAAATCCTGATATGGTAGGGCATACAGGTGTATTTGAGGCAGCCGTCAATGCCTGTGAAACGGTGGACACTTGCACAGAAAGCGTGGTGAATACAGCCTTAGAAAATGGCTATACTTGCATCATCATAGCAGACCACGGCAATGCAGACATTATGATTAAAGAAGATGGCTCACCACATACGGCACATACTACCAACTTAGTACCTTGTATTTTGGTAGATAAAGACGAGCATCCTACCCTAAAAAATGGAAAATTGGGTGATTTAGCACCTACCATTTTAAAAATGATGGGTGTAGCAGTTCCCGAAGAAATGACAGGGGAAACATTATTCTAAAAACAAATCTTGAATGATTCAAAAGTGTGCATTATTGTCTAGAAAAGTACGCTTTTGAGGTAAAAACTTAAATCAAATTAATTAAAAAATGGGCGCAACTCCAATTGTACTAGCTTTCTTAGGATTTATTTTTCTATGGGTTATTGTGAATTATAGCACTTTTCAGAGAATCAAAAGGCGTATGGAAGTCTGCTACGAAGCATTGATAGCACTTTACCCACAAAAATTAGAAAAAGCAGCAATACTTATGCAGCAACTTAAAGATGAGCAAATATGCAGTGAAAAAGTTACCCTCACTTACCAACAGCTTATCACATCAGTTTCCTCAGAGAATATACTAGAAGCAGATAAAAAAATTAATGAATGGCTACAAGACTGCCTACAAAGAGCCTATGCTAATGATGCTCTCGTAAAAAGTGATGCCTTTCAAACACTCAAAAGACAACTGTCGCAAACGCAAGCAGAAGTGATGCAAGCAAAAAGACAACTCAAGGCTGCTATCAACGACCACAATGTATTGAGCAAGCACATGCCTTCACAAATGATTGCTTGGGTATTTGGATTTAAACCTATACAACTGGGCTTACTGCAATAAAACCAGAAAGACCTTTACTCGCCATTTTTTACCAATGCTCAGGTGAAGACTGACCCTAGTCTTTTATTGTAGTTTGGTGCAGTATAGGAAAATAGTTGTTATTTGATCTATCTATAAAAATAACATCTTTCAGATATTCTTACATTTTAGGGTAACTAATTTATTTTTTGTCAGTCTTAGGAGAGTATAATCTATCTTTAATCTATACTCTCACAAAATCATTACCTAGTGTATAAACATATCATTATAAGTACATTCATTTTTATCTCGATAAGTGCTTCAGCCCAAGGTGCTTACAATGTAGAAAAAATTTGGGGCATAAAGTTCAAGCTACCTAAGGAATGTATAGGAAACCCAAAAGGAAACAAGACGCATTATTGGGTTGAGTCAAGCACTCAAAAAGAGTTTGATTTTGAATTAATATTGCATAAAACCACTACTAAATCACACGATAAGAAAATAGAAAGAGTGCTGTCAGAGATTCCAGATGAGCTAATTAGTCAAGAGCAAAAAGAAAGATTAAACGACAGCGATGCCTGGATACATACCTTACGCAATCATATTGAGGTCAGCTATGTAGAGGTCGAGAATAAATATTGGACACTTTTTTTTAGTTTTGAGTGGGAGAAATCTGCTTATGTAGGTTGGATATGTGTACGCAATAAGCAGTGGAAGGTCATTGCGCAAAGTGTTTTTCAATCTTTTCAGCCTGCCAATTAGTTTTTAGGCTGAATGCTCATGAGTATTTAGGAAAATGTAAATAAGAACTTATTGAGAAATTTTATTTTAAAATACTTGATTTATTGAAATAATATTTTTCTGCTGTTTGTGTGTTGGTTACCTTTTAAATATTGAGCATCGTGTCTAATTTTGAAGTGAACAAACTTTAAAAATTATGATTAAACAATTTGAAAAATTGACCGATGCTCAATGGGATGCAATATCAGATATTTTTGTGAAAAGAAAAAGAAAGTGGTTGTCTGACAATTCTTGTAGAAATCTGTAGCAGCGGACTTCCAGTCCGCTGGCGTTTATGTTCTAAACAGTATTTAGTTCATCTTATCGCACACAATCACAAAAATTGTCAAAGAACCTTAATCTTTAATAATGAGTGGCATCATACAGACGTTTCACTTTTCTAAAAAGTGGAACGTCTTTTTAAAATATCTTTGCCAATCAGCCAATATACCGCTATCATTTGTTGGTTAATCGTCTTGATAACATGTACTCTTGCCTCGGTAATGTACTTTTTGATGTTTTCTAACAAACTGATACACGCTTGTTCTTTTTTCATTTTTTTATTCTTTATCTAGTTTTTTATTGTCATTCCGTAGGAATCTGCTGTACTGCGTAGCTCTCTTTCACGCCTTCAGATTCCTTTGGAATGACAAAAAACTTTTCCTTCGGAGGCTAGGGGGCTTTCCTTCGGAGGCTAGTAGCTACTTTCAGATTACAAATCTTCTAAACTCTAAACTTTGTCAAAGTTGCAAAGTTGCATTATTTTGAGATGTTGAGAAATACTCTTGCCCTTTATTTTTGCGAAAATCACTTTTTGCTTTTGTTGATTATTGATGAATGGATAGTTAATTTTTGTTAGTTTGTTTCGTTTCAGAATAAATAAATCAATCGTTAAAAAAATACTTCAATACAAGATATGAAAAATATATTATTCTTGTGGATTTTTATGTGCTTTTTACTACTCAATAGCTCTGCACAAACTCTAGAGAGTTTAGGTGATGATATTAACTCTAAATTTTCTGAGTTTGCTCCTATCATCTCCCCTGATGGAAAAACACTCTATTTTGTGAGAGAAGGACACCCCGAAAACAAAGGTGTACAAAAACCCCAAAATATCTGGGCTTCTGAAAAACAAGCTGACGGCAAGTGGGGCAAAGCCTATCACCTCAAAAGTAACTTCAATACAGAACAAAACTCTGCGCTGCTCGGAGTAACACCCGATGGCAATACAGCACTTATCTTCGGGCATTTTAGCAGAGGGGTACGTACCAAAACAGGCTTCTCGCTTTCTAAAAAAACAAAAACAGGCTGGAGCTCTCCCGAAGGTATGCTGATAGAAGACTTTGATACAATGAATCAAGGTACTTATTCTAGTGCTACCCTTGCTGGAGATGGCAAAACACTCATAATGGCTTTTATGGAAAAAGAAGAAAATAGCTTTGACCTCTTCGCGAGTTTTTTGCAAGAAAATGGCAATTGGTCGCCCCCCCAAAATTTAGGAAAGCAAATTAATACCGCTTTGGGTGAGGTAACTCCCTTTATCGCCTCAGACAATAAGACACTTTACTTTGCCAGTCAGCGTGAGGGGGGGTTAGGAGGTTATGATGTCTATGTAACACGCCGTTTAGACAACACTTGGCAGCAATGGAGCAAACCTGCCAACTTGGGCGCACCTATCAATACCGCTGAAAGCAATATCTATTTTAGTATTCCTGCCTCAGGCGAAATGGCTTACATCGCTAGTGTAAATCCTGCTTCAGGTACTTATGATATTTTTAGCACACGCATCACAGAAAATCTCCGCCCCGAGCCTGTTTTGCTGGTTTATGGCAAAGTCTATGATGCCAAAACAAAGAAAGAAATTGCTGCTACAGTAATCTATGAGTCGCTTGCCACAGGCCGAGAAGTGGGCATAGCACGTGCCAACCCTAATGATGGAAGCTATAAAATTACTTTGCCCAAAGGGGCAGCGTATGGTATCATTGGCAAGGCAGAAGAATATTTTTCTGTTTCAGAGCAACTTGACCTTACCAACATTAAGAAATATGGCGAAGTACAAAAAGACCTTTACTTGATGCCCATCGAGGTAGGACAGACCTTTAGACTGAATAATATTTTCTTTGATTTTGCAAAAGCTACCCTCCGCTCAGAGTCATACAGTGAGTTAAACCGCTTGGTAGATTTTTTGAAGGCAAATCCAGGCACACAAATAGAACTACAAGGACACACCGATGCCATAGGAAATGCACAAAACAATCAACTACTTTCAGAACAGCGTGCAGTTGCTTGTCGTGCCTATCTTTTGAGTAAAGGTATTGAGGAAGCCCAAGTAATTGCCAAAGGCTTTGGAAAAACCCAGCCCATCGCCAGCAATGATACAGATGAAGGCAGACAGCAAAACAGGCGGGTGGACTTTAAGATTTTGAAATAACTTTTTTGATTGTCTGACAACTTTTATGAAAATCTGTAGCAGTGGACTTCCAGGCCGCTGACATTTATGTGCTGAATAACATCAAAGTTTTTTTATGAAGCATCATCACAAAAACTATGGTTGTCTGACAATTTTTGTGGAAATCTGTAGCAGCGGACTTCCAGTCCGCTGGCATTTATGTTCTAAACAGTATTTAGCTCATCTTATCGCACACAATCATAAAAATTGTCAAAGAATCAAAATTATTAGGGAGGCATTAATTTTCACTCTTTCAAAATTTTCAAAATAACGGGTATTTCTGCGCCTAATCTTAAAAAATATAGCCCCGAAGGAAGAAAAGAAATATCTATCTGAATAACTCTTTGTTGATGGATTTCCTTATCAAATTGTACTTCTTTGCCTTGTGCATCAAAAAGATGAATAGGAAAAAACGGGTTATGAATAACAAAGCTACCCGAACTTGGGTTGGGGTAGGCTTGAGGCAAAGCCTCAAGAGGATTTTCTAAATTACTGATGATGCCCACCAAAGCACCCAATACATTGCTTGGGGCTGATGCTCCAAAATTATTGAGTGCAGTTAAATTGTAAAAATAGGTTTGCCCTTGAGTTACTTGGGTATCTATAAAAGTAGTGCTATTGCGTGGGAGTTCTTGGTAAGTTACAAAAGTAGGGTTATCTTCTGTGCTGCGTGCTATGCGGTAGCTTGTTTCTTGAAAAGCCAAATCTTGCCAAGTAAGCGCAATATGCCCTGCTTCCGTAACCAATACACTCTCTAGCAGGGGGCTTGGCGGTACTAAGTCTGTATTTCCTAAAGAATTTAAGGCTTCCAAAGAGGCAAAAGTAAAATCTCCTTGCAAATTGATACTTTGTGTACTTTGGAGTTGCCCTGCATTGGCATTGCCTTGTGCAGCAGCGGCGTATGCTTGCCAAAGTGTACCGTTCCAGTGGATAAGGGCAAGGTCGCTGGGCTGTTGTATGCCGCTCAGCGTACCATCTGCCCAAGACAGCCCTATCTGATACATCGTATTTGGATTTTGCTTGGTGAGTGTCCAATATTCAACTTGGCTGATAAAGGTAAAATCTGGATTATTAACCCCTGCCTGGGGGTGGGCGGTGTGCGTGTAACTTGCCGTAAAAGTATCATTTTGGCTCAAATTACTAATAGACATTGGTGCAAAAATATTTTCTGCCCCTATGGGGAAATTAAATGCTTGGTTGCCTATTTTTTGCACTGCGCCACGCACAAAACTTTGTGAGGAAGCTCCTTCGGCACTGCTATTTTCTAAAAAAATCAATGGATTGGTTTGGCTGCTTTCCCAGAAGCCTTGCGTAAAAATTATCCGATTTGATACTTCTATGGGCGAGGTATTACTTACTGCACCTCCCGTCTTGTTGAGTACGATTTCAAAAAAACGAATTGTGCCCGCATTTTGGGCAAGGTTTTGTGGTTGATTTCCTTGAAAAATCATTCGGCTATCATCTGTTAAAAACTGCCCTTCACTCTGAAAGTTGCCTTCTAAGGTGAGGTCGTGTGTTTGTGTTGTGAAGAGAGTATTTCCCTGTAAGCCTTCTAATATGGTAAGGTTTCCTAATACAGTGGTATTTCCACTGAGGGATTTCTCTCTGTCAGCAAGGGCCGTATTGCCTACTTCAAGATGGTAGTAAGTACCTGCTTTAATGGTTTGGTTTTGATTAGAGCGATACACAAAGGTACTGTTATTGGCTGCACTGAGGAGAGTTACTTCGGGAGCATCATTGGCTTCGTAGGTAGTGTAGCCATTTTCAGCATTCTCAAAAGTACCACTCCCCGACACAAACCCCGTAAGAGTAAGCCCTGCGGTGTTTTGGTTGCGTAGTGTTGTATTTTCATTAATTTGGATTTGTTGGCTGTTGAGGTTTACAGTTTGTCCATCTAAGATAGTAAGCTGGTTTTGAATATCGAGTAAATTACCTTCTAGTGTGATGCTTTGTGTGGCCAAAAGGCTTTGTGGTATGTTGCCTGCAAAAGTGATTGTGCCTGTGCCAGAGTGATTGAAAACTCCTTCATTGATGATATTGCCCCGAAAGACGTAGTTTGAATTGGCAGTGGGGATAAATTGCCCTGAATTACTGACTGTGATATTGCCCTCAAAAGTATTGGTGCCTGCATCATCTCCATCTATAAACTGCCCTGCCAAGCTCAAGCCGCCTTGCACAGTAAGGCTAAACGGCCCTACCTCTAATTGGCTGCCATTGGTGATTTCAAGCTGATTGGTAGTAACATTAAGATTGAGGATTACTTGATGCAAGATTCTGATGTCTGACCCAGGCGGAGGCACTACGCCCCCTTGCCAAGTGGCAGGATTACTCCAAGTACCATTTTGGACAGTATCAATGGCATATACAGAAGGAATGCAGTAAAAAAAACTACTCAATAGACTTATTATCAAATACTGAATTAGGCGTGTATTCATGGTAGGTTTGATGATTTTTGGTGTATGTTTATGCTTGATAAAATTTTTACATTCTTTGATTGCCAAAGTTCCAAAAAAAGAGGTTTAAATACTACTAAGTTGCTGATTATCCATTGAATAATTAAAATACGCATTGCTTTTCTCTTGATTAGAAACATGAAATCAACCTTTTTGTAGTTGTAAATTACTGATGGTCAAATACTATCTTAAATTGACAATTAACCATTTCTTAGCTTACTACTTACAAGCAAATATCATAAATTTATCTAAAATTACTACCAAGAGTAACCGTCAATTGTGGTGATAAAGTCATTTAAAAACTTAACTTCAAAAATCTCTTTTTTATCCATAAGATTATTTGCGTGATAGATTAGACTTTATGGGGCGAATGATTAAATTTGCAGAAAAAACATACTTGAAGCCCAGAAATTATACAGAGGTGATGGAATACCTCTACACACGTTTGCCTATGTTTCAGAAACAAGGCGGGCAAGCTTTAAAGCCCAAATTAGATAACATTCAAGCATTTTGTAAAGCACTCGGTCATCCTGAAACAAAATTTAAGAGCGTACATGTGGCAGGTACCAATGGCAAAGGGAGTACTTGTCATCTGCTTGCGGCTATTCTGCAAGCGGCAGGCTACAAAGTAGGGCTACACACTTCGCCTCATTTGGTAAATTTTACAGAACGTATCAAAGTAAATGGAGAAGAAGCTCCCAAAGATTGGGTAGTGGCTTTTGTACAACAGCATTTTGAACTGATAGAAAGCCGCTCACCTAGCTTTTTTGAGGTCAGTGTAGCCATGGCATTTCAATATTTTGCAGAGGCTAACCTAGATATCACTGTGGTAGAAGTAGGGCTTGGCGGTCGCTGGGACTCTACCAATGTGATACAGCCCTTGGTGGCGCACATTACCAACATTAGTTTTGACCACAAGGATATTTTGGGAGATACACTTCCTCAAATAGCCAGCGAAAAGGCAGGCATTATCAAACAAAATACCCCGGTAGTCATCAGCGAAAAGCAAGCAGAAACAGTAGATGTTTTTTTGACTACTGCCGCAGAAAGGCAAGCCCCTATTTTTTTTGCAGAAGACCAATACCGTGTAGAAAGCCAGCAAGGAGATGTGCAAACAGTATGGAGGATATATAAGGACGAAAACTTAATCTTGAAAGATATTCAGCCCTTTTTGTTGGGCGAACATCAGCAGAAAAACCTCCAAGGAGTCTTAAACACCATAGACTTACTTAAAACGCAAGGCTTTCAGATTGACCCAAAGCATATCAAAAAGGGCACAGAACAACTCCACAAACTGGTAAAACTCAAAGGTAGGTGGCAGACCCTCGCCCAAAAGCCCACTGTTGTATGTGATGTTGCCCACAATGAGGCAGGCATTTATCAAGTAGCTAATTTACTAAAAAAAACACCCTACCAAGCCCTTCACTTGGTGCTAGGATTTGCAAAAGACAAAGATTTACAAGCTATGCTCAAACTTTTCCCGCGAGAAGCCTTTTTTTATTTTTGTACTTTCAATTCTCCAAGAGCGCAAAGTGTAGAAGAGTTAAAAATAAGTGCTAACTTTATGGGCATTAAGGGGTTATTTTTTGATGATGTAAATACAGCACTGCAAAATGCAAAGAAAAATGCAAAAGAAAATGACCTCATCTTTATTGGTGGCAGTACATTTGTAGTAGCCGAATTAGATTTTTTAGTAAAAGAATAAAATTTTCCTTATTTTAGTGCAATTAAACGGTGTAGATTAAACAACCCAAATATGGAAGACATAGTAATAGAAAAAACCTCCAAAACTCCTGCAGTTAAATTTGATTTTGATAATAATTACTTAGAAATAAGCGGTGTGTCTATCCCAGAAGATGCAGAAAATTTTTATGACCCACTCATGAAATGGGTGGAAGATTATGTAACAGAAAAGAAAGAAACACCCACACGATTTATACTAAAACTAATTTACTTTAATACAAGCACCGCCGACTATCTTGTGAATATGCTCAAAAATCTGAAAAATCTCAAAGAAGGATATGCCGAAGACAAACAAGAGAGCGAAGAAAGCCAACAAGCCCAAGACTCGCTCGGCAAAGCAGCCCTCGCCTCTGAGCAAACTTTCTTAGAACTCGCCAAAGATGTCTTAGAAACACTCAAAAATGGAAAACACGAGGAGGAAGAAGAAGCACCAGAGGAAGTACAAGCTGAAAAAGAGAACGAAGAAGAAGAAAACAATCTACCTGAGGAAAAAGATAATGAAGAAGTTACCCTAGCACACGAACACCCACTGCTTGTAGAATGGCACTACGAAGAAGAAGATGAAGATATGCGCGAAACAGGTATGCACTTCGAGTCTATCATTGATTTGCCTTTTGTGTTTAAAGCTGTAAAAGAAATTAACTAAATACAAACAAACTTGTAGCAGATGAATCGTTTGGTTATTGAGTTTTATTCAACGGATAATCAGTAGCTCAAGATTACTTTGTTTTGAAGCATTACTAACCAAAGCCAAATCAGCACAACTCACTTGTCGTAGGTAAAAAATAGTTTACATAGCTTTGAGCCTTTTTATAATCAATCAAAATGATTAAACACCCAATTGGGAAATTATATCAAACTTTTCAGATATTCCTTAACAAAAATGTTTCCAATCTGCTTTTAGTTCTTGCTTCGATACTAATTCTGACACTTTTCTTTCAATACTTTCTCCCCAAAAGTAAGCCCGATAGGCTACTTGAAAAGAAACTTGACTCCCTACGCATACAGCAAAGAGAAATCAAACAGGCAAAAATAGACCTTGTCCTCTCTCAAGTTCAAAAAAAAAAACTTTTTAATGGCAATGTATTGATTTTAGAAAAAGGTACTACGCTGCTCAAAAAAAGCTATGGCTTGGCTGACTTGCGCAACAATACGCCCCTCACCGCTCAATCTACCTTCAGAATAGGTGCTATCTCCAAGAGTTTTACTGCGATGGCTGTGCTGATATTGGTGCAGAAAAATAAGTTGAGCCTTGAAGATAGCCTATATAAGTTTTACCCTGCAGTACCTTATCCTAATATCACCATCAGACAGTTGCTCACGCATACCTCAGGAATTCCAGATTATTTGAGCTATTTCTACACCCAATCTAATGAGTTGATGACCTATGCACGCAACCGCAATGTGATAGCTTGGCTAGAAAATGAGCAAGTTGATTCCAATTTTCTGCCTGCCACGGCCTGGGAATATAGCTATACCAACTATGTGCTGCTGGCAGGCATTGTAGAAAAAATTAGCCAGCAACCGTTTAGGCAATTTCTAGCCAAAATGATTTGCGAACCACTAGGGCTAAAAAATACTTTCTTACCCAAATACTATGAAGATTTTAAGCACCCTAATAAAGTAGTAGGGTTTCAAAATGACCAAAAAACGCTTTTTGACGATAACTTCCTCAATAAGATTTATGGTAGTAATGGCATTTATGCTAGTGCAGAAGATTTAATGCTTTGGAACTTGGCTTGGCACAACCAAGCCCTCGTAACTGAGGCGGTGCTGCAAGAAGCATTTCACCCCGTGAAGCTACAAAATGGAGAAGCAAAGCCCTACGGGTTCAGTTGGCACATTCGGCCTGCACAAGAGGGGTTTTACCAGATAGGCTCGTGGCTTGGGTTCAAGAGTATTTTGCTCTACCAACCTGCTTCACAAACTACACTCATTTTATTGAGCAACAATGACTGCCCCGTATTTGAAGAACTCGTAGAGATTATACAGAAAATCTTAAAAGGCGAACGATTCAAACGCCCAGCTTGGTTTTTTTGAAATTGAGATAATGTCCATGCGATATTCAACCTAAACATTCAAAATAATGTTGTTCAGATGTACTGCAATTTGTTGCTGTAGTTGTTTAAGTTTGATGCCAATACCCATAAGTTTCATTTGTTCTTCTTCGGCAGTTGCCTTTGCTAGGTTTTGGCTATTTTCCTTGATAAGTTGCTGTACGTGGTGCATTTTAAGTCTTAAGATATGCTCTTGGGCAATTTGCTCTAGTACATCTTCTTCTGTGGGAATCTGAATAGAATATTTTTCTGTCCATTGTGGGCTGATTTCATACCGTTCAGTAAGTAAATCAGCCAGAAAATTTTTCCAAGCTTGGGGGCTATTTTGCATAAAGGTTTGAGCTTGAAAATTGCCCTGCTCGTTTTGTAGCTTACAAATTGCCTCAAAAATCTCTCTAAAAAAATCATTTTCAAAGCGAATCTCTTTCAACTCCTCTGCCAAAAATACGCCTAATTTTTGTGCTACTGAGGGCAGTACGTTGTCAGTATAACGCAACATGAGCCTAATCACTGCTTTTTCTTGCTGATAAACGGGGCTAAGGTGCGTGGTTGCTTCTTCTTCTGTATTGTTTGTATTTTGGGTGGTATCTTGTGCAGCCATTTGAGCATCAGGTGGAAGCTCTTGGGGGCGGGATATTTGCTTTCTTTCTCGCTTTAAAATTTGGTTGCCCTCGGCTATCAAAGTTTGCTCATCAATGCCAAGCAAGCGGCTACACTCTTGAAAAAAAATTCTTCTCTTGATTTCATCAGGAATTTTGATGATACTTTGTACTACTTCTTTTATCATTTCGGCACGCTTGAGTGGGTCTTTGCGTGTTGCGTGCTGATAGAGATTTGCCTTGAAAGTGATAAAATCTTGCTGTTCTTCCTCTAGGTATTTTTGAAAAGCCGTAGCACCTACTTTTTTAACGTAGCTATCGGGGTCTTCGCCCTCAGGAAAAACTACGACCTTTACATTCAAGCCTTGCTCTAAAATCAAATCAATGCCTCGTAAAGAAGCTTTGATACCTGCACTGTCGCCATCATAGAGTACCGTAATGTTTTCGCTAAACCTTCTAATGAGTTGGATTTGCTCAATGGTGAGCGAAGTACCCGAAGAAGCTACTACATTCTCAATACCTGCTTGGTGTAGCGAGATAACATCAGTATAGCCTTCCACCAAATAGCAATTATTGGCTTCTCTGATACTTTTTTTGGCTTGGAAGATACCGTACAGCACCCTGCTTTTATGATAAACTGGAGTCTCGGGTGAGTTGAGGTATTTGGCTTGTTTGGGGTCGGTTTTTAAGATTCTAGCACCAAAAGCAATGGGTTTTCCTGATACATTATGGATAGGAAACATCACCCGCTCACGAAATCGGTCAAAAGCCTTGTTTTCTTTTTGGATAATTAGGCCAGCACTTTCTAAGATGTCCCTTTTAAAGCCTTTTTGCTCGGCAGCTTTGAGCAAGCCGTCCCAAGCGGCAAGGCTGTAACCAAGCTGAAATTTTTCTATAATGGGCTTTTTGAAGCCTCTTTCTTTGAAATAACTCAAGCCAATGGCTTGCCCTTCTTCGGATTGATGGAGTAAATGCTTGAAGTAATGTTGGGCAAACTCTAGCACTATGTGCAGACTTTCACGCTCTTTTTGCGCTTCTAGTTCTTCGTCAGTTTGGTTTTCTTCGGTTTTGATGGGGATATTGTACTTCTTTGCGAGGTATTTGAGTGCCTCTACATAAGAGTAGTTTTCAATCTCCATGACAAAACCTATGGCATCACCTCCTTTGCCACAGCCAAAGCATTTGTAAATGCCCTTGCTTGCTGAAACTGAAAAGGAAGGTGTTTTTTCATTGTGAAAAGGGCAGCAAGCTGTCCAGTTGGTACCTTTTTTTTTGAGCGATACAAAATCCTGCACAACTTCTATGATGTCGGCGCGCTGATTGATGAGGGCAATTGTTTCGGGTGTGATACGCATAATGGAGGTTCATTTATGGTTCAAAGGCAATCTAAGCATGGTATAAACAACAAGACAAAGTGGGGCAAGCTACAGCACATCCTCTATGGCTTTCTTCAACATTGCTTTCTTGGGCAACTCGTCAAGATTGAGGCATACATTGAGAAATTGCTTTTTAAGTGTAACATGGTTTTTTTCTCTGGTAAAGTCAAAACCGAGTATTTCTACTTTTTCCCTTGGTGCTTGCCTGCCCAATTGGTCTTGTTGAATTTCCTCTAATAGTTGTAAAACCGTGAGTAGGTACTGTTTATACACACCCATTTGATTGGGTAGGTCTGGAATCTTAGGGATTTCAATTGAAACACCCAATGAAGATTTGATAGTTTCGTTTTTTTCTTTCACCAATCTTTCTAGCTCTAATTTACTTATGGGTGTAATCTCAGGAGTTTTAGAGAAGCCGAGTATTTGTTTACATACTTCCTCACTTAGTGTTTGGATTTTTTTGAAATCAATTCCGTTAATTTGTTGTGTGTCTAGGTAAGTTAGGCTTGGGTGAGGCGTAATTTGGTGAAAAGCAAGCGTATTTTGGGTTCTGCTCCGTTCTAGTTTCAGCACATAGCCTTCAAGTGTTAAGCCCAGTGTTTAGATAGAGTTTCACCAAAGGCAAATCTTCTCTGCCATTAGAGGCAAATAGTGCAAGCCTTTCAAGCAATTGAACGCAGGAAGGCAAAGCAGCAGATTGTAAGTCATTTATCCATTTATTCATATTACAATAGGTTTTCTATGGCATTTTTTAATTCTTCTTCTCCCCAGAGTTTATCAGAGTAGTAATAAAAGCTCATTTTTATAAGTAATTCACCATTTTCGAGGGTTAGGCTTTTCTCACCTGCATCATCTACATTTTTACTTGTATTGATTAGCTTAATGGTGTTAATTTTTTCTTTTACTGCATTTTTACCTAAATCATCAACGCATATCTTGCCAAATACTTTAATGACCAAGGGCAGCGCATACTCTTTGTAGCTGTCGTAGCTATTGAGTACCCCTTCATCTTCAGGAAGTGTAGTTGTATCAAAGCCAATAGGTAATTCAAATCCTATTAACTTACTTAGTTCGTTAGAGGTTTGTGAAGTTTCTTCTTGAATAGCTGCAATTCGGCGGCGTTCATCGAGTCCCATTTTGTTATTGTTTTGATTAATAAATAAATACGTCTTATTGTTTTATACAATTATACCGACAAAATGTTACATTCATGCTGTTTCCAACTAAGAAAATATTAAATTTTATCTACATAAGCGGGCTAACTGAGTTAGGATAAGCATAAAAAATTATTGATGAGTGATTTCATAAGTTTTACAAAATGCTTTCTATCGGGTTTTCGGTTTGATGTTAGTGCAAACGCTTGGGTTTGTAGCACTCCCATAGCAGCCATACTATCACAAAACTATACTCTAAACCTACCCAAACCAAGTTTTCATCATAATCGTCATTTTGATAGGCGGCATAGCTCCATAAGACTGTGAAAGACCATAGTAAAGCAAAGCGATACGGGGTGAACACACTCAGACCTACCAACATCAACACATACCAGGGGTGTACGGTGGTGGCCAATGAATAATAAAAAAACAAACTCCAAAGCAGTGCCTTGGGAAGGTCTTGTGGCTTTTTGATAGGGAAGTAAAATGCAATGCCTAATATTCCTAAGAGCGTTAGCATAGAAAGCACTCGCCCCAATGTAGCAATGATGTTGTAGCCATACCACCAAAAGCCGAGGCTTCTGAGCAAATAATAAATACTTGCATTGAACTCAAATTTTTGGAAATATAAACCTATACTGCTAGAAAGATTGCTAAGTAAAGCATTGCTCAAAAATGGCAAAAAACTCAATAAAACCAAAACACACGTAGAAATACAAAACAAAAAGCCTTTTTTAAAACCCAAGTATCGCCAAAGCAAAGGTAACATCAGCAAGGGAATGAGTTTGGTAACAATGGCAAGGGCAAAAGCAAATCCAGCAGTATATAAATTATTTTTTACTTGAAGAAAGTAAATTCCCATTAGCACAAAAGCAAACATCACTCCTTCAAAGTGTAAATTGCCCACAGCCTCTACAATTACCAAAGGGTTAAGCCAGTAGCCTAGTAAGTAGGTAGTAGGAAGTTTATAAAATTTGAGTAAGCGATACATAAAAAATAAGCTCATCAGCTCTGCCCCAAAAATGACCAAACGCATTGCTACTACTGCCCACCAGATGTGATGAGCGGCTAACCATACGCTAAAGGCAAATATCAACTGATTGAAAGGAGGATAGACTGTGTAGTAATCTGGAGAGTTGAGAGCCTCAAAAAGTACCTTATCTAAACCTAGCTTTACTGCCTCGGGGCTTTCAATGAGTGTACTAGGCAAATATAGATAAGGGTTATAAGCCTCGAGCAGCAGTGTGCCGTCCCAAAAGAATCTAAAATAATCGTCAGAAAGCGTAGGCAAAGCAGCTACACCCACCAACCTGAATAATAGCCCTAATACAATGAGCAGCCTGAAATAACTCGCTTTGGTAGCTAAAAAAAAAGTGTATGCCCCAAATAAAAAGGCTACTGCACTCCAAAAAATAAAAAAGGAGGTTCTTTCGTGAAAATAGGCTAAGTAGGTATATGCCATACCCGAGCCAAGTGCAAAAAAGCTGTAAAGCACCCAATAATACACATAAGAGCGGACTAACGATGAAGCATACATAAAGATAAAAGCAAGAAAGTTACTTTAAAAAAGTATTTTTGAAAATTTCAGGTGGTTATGATTTGATAATTGCGTAAGGCAATCTCCATAGTCCACCAATAAAACTCTTTGGGAAAAAGCAGTAAAAAAGATTGTTTTTTATTGAGCAGAAGGTCGTATTGCCCCAAGTAGTTCCATTCCCAGGCAATGGCAGCCCAACCCTGCATGATATCTGACACTTCTGCCCGAATATGCTCCACCTCAGCTGTACTGACCCCATTGGCTTCTAGCTGTGTGAGGGTACGTTTTTGGTGTTGCTCCGTGAACTCAGTATCTAAGAATACTTCATTGATTGCACTCCAGATGTCAAAGCGGTTATTGACCTTCAGTTTTTTATCTTTTACATACTTAATAAAATCTGCTTTGTAGCGATTTTCTATAAAGATGATTTCGTCGTGGTTGATAACAATAGAAGCAGGAAAAGTATTCAGGTTTACTTCATTGATTTGTGTTATAGGAATGATGGGGGTATGGCGGATGTTGCTTACTTGAAATTCATATTGCTGAATCTCGATAGCTTCTTTATGAAAAATAATTTTACTCATGTATTTTTGTATGCTAGGATTTATTGTTGTGCTTGTTCTTGGAAATAATTATGCCTAGTAGCTTCAACTATTTAGCCAATCACTTTTAAAATTAGTATTTTTTATAAATTATCGTAAATAGGGCTGTTGTTTTAAGTAAAATTATGAAATATTTGGCATACAACAAAACTTCTTACATTGCCCCTGCTGATTTTGTCTAAGAACAAGTAATCTTTACCACTAGGCAATTTCTTATGGTGGAGGGGCAGCTACTATTTTATTTCCCCATGCTTGACCTTAGGCACAAACTCGGTACTTACTTCAAAAAGCTCGGCAATGTCTTCTTGCGCTAATTTGCCTTGTATAAGTGCCTTTTTTATGCCCTTTATCTTGGTTTGCTGTGTAACTTGCTGAGTTACTTTTTTGGTTACCTACAATTCTTTGTCTAAAAAACAAAGCCCTTATTGAAATTGATGTTATTTTTGACCAATCAGGATAGAAATAGCGCAAGAAGTCTTAAAATAAATCTTCAATAATGCCTTTCCAAAGTGTATCTTTTGAGATTTCGGTCATGTTGTAGTAAATTATGGTAGCAACAAGATAGCACAAAAACACTACATTCATAGCATATTATGGATACTCGGCATCTTATACACCTTTTGGTGTCAAAAGATATGAGTGATTCTAACCTGTTCTATTTTTGTAGTTAGCTAATTTCATCACAAGCAATGAACTCAAGAGGCAGCTTAGTGAGCGTTTTGAAGTATTCACCAAGTTCTTTCATGTCCTCATCTTCTTCTTCGTAGTACCATTGTAGCCTTACTTGATAACCATTACTAACGAGTTGCTCTAAGGCTGACAAAATACCAGAAATGAGTGTGTTGGTGCCTGTATTGAAGTAGGTAAATTTGAAAGCCATCTCTGTAATTTTTACTGAGGGGTTTTCTACATATTTCTCTAAGGCATCTAATAAGGGTTCATAGAACTCACGTGCAAACTCAGGATAAGAGACTCCACTGATTTCAAATTGCCCTTTTTGGAAGTCAAACTTAATTTCGGGCGTGGTTTCGGTAGGTTTTATAAAGATATTTTTCATATATTTTGAATAGATATATTTGTTATAAAGGTTTTTCAAGAGGCACTTACAACGATACCTCTAAATTGCAATTTTTTTTGGACAATCAGTAATTTTTAAAACGTATGAGTACCTTTTTACTGCTAAATCATTTTGCTTTGTTTTGTGGCCAATGGCTAGAAATTGACTTCTGTCATAATCGTGCCGATATAAAACGATTTTTTTGTTGTAAATCCTTGTATAATTGTATTGTATGTAAGCCATGTCTCTTGAATAAATCAACCACTGCTTGGCCATACTGCGCATTGATTTCAACCCAGAGGTTTCCCTCTTTTTGAAGGTGATTTTTTGCAAACCCCACAATAGCTTCATAATAACGCAAGGGGGCATTATCTTCCACGAAGAGAGCTTCTTTAGGCTCATAATTAAGCACATTGGGGTGCATTTGTGTTTTTTCTGTCATAGTAACATAAGGAGGATTGCTCACAATGAGTGAAAACTTAGGGAAGAGGTGGCTGGGTAGTGCTAGCATATCCGCTTGTATCAACTTGACATTGACGTGGTACTGCTCAATATTGTATTTTGCTACCTCAAGTGCTCTCTCAGAGAGGTCTATTGCCCATACCTTGGCATTTTTAAAATGACGCGCGAGGGCAATCGCAATACAAGCACTACCTGTGCCAAGGTCTAGGATATTTTGAACAGCTTGAGGGGCGTGTCTTTTGGTGATGAGTGCTACCAATTCTTCGGTTTCTGGACGTGGAATCAATACACCTTGATTTACTTTCAACACTAAATCGTTGAATGTAGCTCGTTTAATGATGTATTGGATTGGTTCATCTTTTGAAAGCCGCTCGAGGGCATTTTTGAGTTGATGTGTTTTTGCTGTAGAAAATTTTGGTAGTGTGCTATCTGTGAGTAATTGTATTTTATCAATTTGCAAAATCTCTTCCATCAAAATCAGCATTATCGGGCGAATTTCCTCCTCAGGTAGGTGAGTGCTATTGCCAAGTGCCTGCATAAGTTGCTTCTGCACCGCTTTTGCAGTCAGGGGAGAGTTTTGCAAGAATGTTTCTTCGGTAGATATGTTCATTTTTATATAGGCTTGAACTGAAATCTCAAATAATTAATGTCAAAACCCATAGCCGTAAACTTGGCTTCATAGGTAGTTTTGATGCCTAAATGGGCTTCGTTGAGGTCAGAGTTATACAAATCAAACGTATAAATCAAATCTCTCACTTGTTCTTGTCGAAGTACATCTAATGTATAGTCAAACAAGGGTCTATTATCTGTTTTGAGATGTATAGTGCCTTCCGATTGGAGGATTTCTCTATACATTGCCAAGAAACGTGGGTGTGTCATGCGTCTGTGTTCGTCGCTATCGCGTGGGCGTGGGTCAGGGAAAGTAATCCAGATTTCGCTCACTTCTTGGGCTGCAAAGTAATTTTGTAGATTTTGGATATGTATTCTGAGAAATCCTACATTTTTTAAGCCTTCTTCTATGGCAATTTGGCTTCCCTTCCAGAGTCTAGATCCTTTGATGTCTATGCCAACAAAATTTTTTTCAGGGTAATGTTTGGCAAGCCCTACGGTATATTCGCCCCTTCCACAGCCTAGCTCCAATACAATGGGCTGATTATTTTTAAAAAAATCTTTGTGCCAATTACCTTTGATGTGTTCAAAAAGTAGCTTACCAGACTGCAATACATTTTCTGCCTGCTCGTTGTCGGCAAAGCGCATTATTTTTTTTCTTCCCATATTGCTTTGAGATTGTTTTAACGGCTTTCTTGTCAGTATAAAGTTTGTATAAGGGATTAAGAAGCAGGTTACTTTCTCAAAATAAGTAAACCTGTATGTATTTATCGCTCTTTAAGAGCCTATTTTAGATTGCAAAGTTAAAGAAGATGTCGGATTTTAAAGCATGAAATTTTGTAGAAAAAGGGGTAAATCTGGGTGAGTACAGAGAAGGGCTTACAAATTCATTGTCTATTTCGCTAGTTTTGCTTTTCTTTTGAGGTAAAAATCTTTGATTTTATCAATCAAATAAATGTAAAATGCCAGTACTAATACCCCTACGTGTATGTTGAAAAGGAAAAAGGAAATAACAGAAACTAGCCCGAAATAAATGAGATAAAGTGTCAGTGCTTCTATGGCAGTTATTTTTTTTCGGTGCGTAATCTTACTAATCCAATCTATGTAGATATGCTCATAAGTAAAATTCATATATGAGATAAACCAAAAAGTAAAGAAGAGATAAATCATAAAACTCAATTGAATGACATTATCGCCTGCCTCGAGTGCCAAAAACGCATTGAGTAAGATAATGGGGCCTGGGGTTTTCCCATAAATGGTTTCGTGCAAGTCGCGGTCTTCAAAATCACCTACAAAGATAATTTTATCTTTCAATAGAGGGTAGATAAAAGTATTGGCATAGCTAGTATCTATGTAGGTAGGTGCATAAATTTGTTCTATATTTCCAAAAACAGCATCAAAGCCTAGATTAAGTGTGTTTTCTTGTATTTCATTAGGGTTACTTTTTTGGATAGAGTCTAGCCAAGCTTGGGTTTCGTCGTCTATTGGGTTTTCAGTACTTTGTTCTTTTGAAGGTGTATCATTTGTTTGAGTAGCTTTTTGGATAGAGTCTAGCCAAGCCTGTGCTTCGTCATCTATTGGATTGTCAATATTTTGTTCTTGTGGGGGTATATCGTTGGTTTGAGTGGATTTTTGGATAGAATCTAGCCAAGCTTGTGTTTCGTCATCGCTTGAGATATCTTTTGTTGGTTTATCATCTATTGTAAAATCTGCATCTTCATAAATTCCGAAGGCATTGTTCATCCATTCGCCAAGATGCACTTTAGGATAAGTTTTATGTATGTAGTGAAAGTTGCGGATTCTATGGTCAAGGATAAAAGTATTGAGTATAGGTTTTTTATTTAGTAAAAAGAGTCCATTATTTTTTTCAAATTCTTTTTGGAATATTTGTTCATACATCAGTAGCGGCGTAGTTTTGATAGAATCATTGTAGAAGATTTTAAATTTCAGACATTTATCATCGGTGGTTTCAATATCAGAAAGACCCAATTGTTTAATTTTTAGGTCTGGGAAATTAGGTTTATCATTTTCATCTCTGTGGTAAGATACCAATAAATTAGGAGTAGTATTGAGTAATTGGGTAAGCAGAGAGTCGTGTGCAGTACTTCCTTTGAAATAAATATCAAAAACTACAAATTGATGTACAGGGTTACTTTTCAAGAGATGTAGCAGCCCCACGAGCTTGGCGCGGTCGGTGATGGGTTCAACACCAATGCTGTGGTCAGGTATGTCGGGGTCGGGTTTAGGGGCAAGTACTTTATCCCAAGCTACATTGATGAATAAAAAACGGGTAGTATCGGGTTTGTCATTCCAATCGAGGAGTAGGTTTTTAGTAAATGAAGAATAACGAATGAGGGTAAATTCATCAGGCAGTACATAAGGGGTAGATAGTAAAAAGAAACTAATACCTAGCATGGTCATAGCACTGAGGGTGCTCCAGAAGATGCGTGCTTGTAGAGTATTTTTTAATAGTTTCATGTGTAACATTTGCAGTGCGTTTGCTTGACATAAAAAAAGCCAGAGAATTTCTAAGTTTTCTGACTTTTTATTTTAATCAAATATAATACTAATTTATATCAATCGTATTAGCAAATCAGGTATTTATACTCTGAACGGGATAAATTTGTGAGAATTAAAACATCTGTATTTATATCCAGATTGGTCTTATAATATCCTTTTTGTGGTGTTAAGAGTAATCATATCCTCGCTCTATAACCACTTTTAAGATACGAGTTTTCACAAATTTATACCGTGTGAAGTATAGTATTAAAAATTTACTTTACAAAAAATTTTTTTGTCAGCCAATCTTCTAAGAGGTGCTTGTCAGTACGACCATATACATCATTAATATAACTTGAGACCAGATTAAAGACTTTTTCATTGCTCAAACCTTCTTCTGTTTGGTAGAAAGAGAGATAAGTTCTAAGTTCTTCTTCCAGGTCAGCTTCTTCTTTAAAAATCAATCTGAATGAAGTCAAAGTTTCTTTTGATGCAGGGCGGTTGTTTGCGTCCATATTGCGGAAGTGATAAATATCTATGCTTTCTACTTCATCTACATTAACGGGAGAGTCGCGGTAAGTAAAGTGTGCATCTTTGCGAATGCTCACTACATTGCCTTTAAAGCCTGTTGTTTTTTTGATAACTTTTCCTTTGAAGTCTGGTCTGTCTCCTTTATATTCATACACCATCACCAGTTGGTTTTTTGGGTCTAGGGGGTATTTACTGGTATTTACTTTGAATACTAGTTCTTCGCCAATTACAAAGAAGGTAGAGTCGCCAAAATAGTCCTTAAAATTTACAATGGGCTCTGATTCATCAAAACCACGTGTGCTGAGTTGTGTATTGGCTTTGAGGGGAGAGGCTACTTCATTTACAACAGCGGCTAGTTCGCTGCCTTGTGCTTTAGGTTTGGGCGACATCACAAAACGCCCACGAGTTTGGCTGAGCATGATAGCCCTTGCTGTATTAGACTTGAAAACCACCTTATCGGTAGATTTGATGGTAGCACCTCTTGTGAGTAGTGCATTGCTGCTTGCATTGAAGATCGCACCTTGTGTCATGATTACGTGATACAGTTCTTCTTGTGCAGATAGATGACAAATAAAAGTAAAATAAATAAAAAATAGAGCTACTAATCGCATATTTTTAGATGTTTTTATGATTTTGTTAAAACGAATTGTAAGTACAAGTAAGTATAATTTTTTCAAGATAACATGATGTTAAGCATGTAATTGAGTATTTTGATTTTTTGATTTTAATAATATATTTTTTTCTCAAAAGTGCTTGTTTTACTACGAGAAATGAACTCTAAGAGTTTACTTAGTAAAATCAAACTCAAAAGCCATTTGTAAAATATGTTTTAAAGCATTAAGT